>JAVXVR010000342.1:0-4481 GCA_032230165.1 Acidobacteriota bacterium
TCTCTTTGTGTGCGTGCGATTGCCATAAAGATTAGGGTGTAGGACGTAGGGTGTAGGGTGTAGGCGTAGTGAAAAAGTTTTGCTTTTCCTACACCCTACACCCTACACCCTCACTCTTACATTCCGCTCGTCAGCGTGTTGTCCCACTTGACGCGCTTGAGCAGGTTGAAGTCTGAGAGCATCTTGCCCGCACCGAGCACGACCGAGGAGAGCGGGTCTTCGGCGACCGAGACGGGCAAGCCCGTCTCAATCGAGAGTCGCTTATCGAGATTCTTCAAGAGCGCGCCGCCGCCTGTGAGCACGATGCCGCGCTCGACGATGTCGGCGGATAACTCCGGAGGCGTCCGCTCAAGCGCGACGCGCACGGCGTTGACGATGGTCGCGACCGAATCGGCGAGCGCTTCGCGCACCTCGTCGTCCGTGATCGTGATCGTCTTCGGGATGCCTTCGATGAGGTTGCGCCCGCGCACGTCCATTGAGAGCGCCTCTTCGAGCGGGAAGCCGGAGCCCAACTCGATCTTGATCGCCTCTGCCGTGCGCTCGCCGATCAGAAGGTTGTACTTGCGCTTGATGTACTGCGTGATCGCCTCGTCCATCTCGTTGCCGGCGACGCGCACGGCGCGCGAATAGACGATGCCGGAGAGCGAGATGACGGCGATGTCGGTCGTGCCGCCGCCAATGTCCACGATCATGTTGCCGTGCGGCTCCGTGATCGGGAGTCCCGCGCCGATGGCAGCCGCCATCGCTTCTTCGACCAAGTAGACTTCGGAAGCCTTCGCGCGGTACGCCGAGTCTTCGACGGCGCGGCGCTCGACCTGCGTGATCTCGGAAGGGATGCCGATGACGACGCGCGGCGAGACCCAGGACTTGCCGTTGTGCGCCTTGCGTATGAAGTGCTGGAGCATCTTCTCCGTCACCTCGAAGTTGGCGATCACGCCGTCCTTCATCGGTCGGATGGCGACGATGTTGCCGGGCGTGCGCCCCAACATCTCCTTCGCCTCCTTGCCGACCGCCTCGACGGCGTTGGTGACCTTGTTGATGGCGACGATGGAAGGCTCGCTGACGACGATGCCGCGACCCTTCGCATAGACGAGCGTGTTCGCCGTGCCGAGATCAATCGCGAGGTCGCTCGAAAACAGGCTAAAGAGTGATTTGAGTGCCATTCAATTTTTAATTCAGTCGGGTGAAATCGGGACTTCGTCCGCGTCGCGCCGGAAAGCTTTCCGGCGCACCTGCGCTCGCGAGAGCGAGAGGCGTCCGAGTTTTAGAGGAAGAACACGGTCGGAAAGTTTAACCACCCCGCCGCGACCAAGACCCACACCGCCCCCGCCGTTGCGAACAGTTGAAGATACACCAAAATCTTAGAAAATCTAAGCCAAGACACTCAGTCGGCAGAATTTAAATAAAATTTTTCGCTGGCGAAACCGTAGAGCCCACCCCGCGCGGGCTGTGGCTTGCCACATGATTGATTCGTGATGGGAGAAGGAGGAAACGGAGGGGAGAGGCTGAAAACTGAAAACAGTAAACCGAAAAACTGTTCTTCAGCCGTTCGGCTCGCTCGCGAAGCGAATACAGTTCTTGCGCGCGGCTTTCGCCTCGTACATCGCGGCGTCCGCCCCGGCGATCAGTTGCTGCGGCGACTGTGCGTGCTGCGGAAAGAGCGCGATGCCGAAGCTCGCAGTGATCCGCAAACGGAGGCTGCGCCCGCCCGTGAAGACGTGGCTCGCGATCTTCTCGCGCACGCGCTCGGCGACTTTCGATGTCATCTCGATGTTCGTCTCCGGCAGGATGACGATGAACTCATCGCCGCCGTAGCGCACGACCACGTCTGTGTCGCGCACGCCCGTCAGGATGACGGTCGCCATCTCCATCAGGACGTGCGAGCCGACGAGGTGACCGTGGCGGTCGTTAATCTCTTTGAAGTCGTCGAGGTCAAGAAAGAGCGCGGAGACGAACGAGCCGTAGCGTCGCGCGCGCTTGATCTCGGCGGTCAGGTACTGCCGCAGGAAACGCGCGTTGTGGAGTTTGGTGAGATCGTCTGTGAGCGAGAGCCGTTCGGCTTCGGCGATGCGCACGGAATTGGCGAGCGCGGCGGAGATAGGCACGGCGAGCGCGGATAAGAGCGACGCCTCGAGCGGCGTGAAGGCGCGTGCGTGTGCGCCCTCGCGCACGGCTTCGATGACACCGTGCACGCGGTCGCCATTGACGAGTGGGATGGCGACGATGCGTCGCTCGCCCTCTTCGCGGCGGATGGTCTCGGCGGCGGCGTGCGCTTCGTGCGCGGCGCGCGACTCGCTGCCCATCAGAGAGAGCAGCGCGTCCGTATGCAGCGCAGAGTGCCAGTCCTGCGTGGTCAGCTCGCGCTCGCTCGGTGTGAGCCCGCGCATGGCAAGCGGCTCGAAGCGCGCCACCTGATCGCTGTTCTCAGCGTCGGTCAGATAGAGCGTCCAGCGATCGGCGCGAGCGAGCGGGGCGAGCCCGGCGAGTGCGGTCTGCGCGGCGCTGCGTTGATCGCCCACGAAGTGGAGCGCGCTGACAGCCTCGAAGGCTGCGCGCAAGGTCGCGACGCTCACGTTTTCGGGAAGCAATACGCTGGCGGGCGTCACGTCCGCCTGATCATGCGCGTGCGTCGTCAGCTCGCCCGTGCTGCCGCCGCGCGACTCCAGCTCACGCAGAAGCGCGGGTAGTTGCGCCGGATCGTCGGCGACAGCGCGGAAGCCGAGGCGTGCGAGCGCCGCCGCGTCGAGCCTGCGTCCTTCGAGATGAGTCTCGTCGGGGAGAATCCGCCGACACGCGACCAGCGCCGAGCGCGGGTAGGCTTCGGTCGCGCGCGTGATCGCCGCGTGCACTTCCACAACGTCCGCGCCGTCAGCCACCTCATAGATCACTGCGAGCGGAGACGACTGCGCCTCGCCGCGCCCGTTGCCGTTCGGGGCGTGCGCGTAGGCGGCGACCGTCGCGCCGACGCCCGCCTCGCGCAGCGCGTCGAGCAGCGCGGGCGCAGGATACTCGTGATCATCTTTCAGGAGGATGACGTGCATAACTGAGGACTGAGGACTGAGGACTGAGGACTGAGTGAAAGACAAAGCTTTTTCTCAGTCCTTAGTCCTCAGTTCTCATCACTTCTATTTCTGTGCCGCATCGGTTGCGACGCCGACGCGCGTGTTTTGCTTGTTGCCCTGCGGGTCTTCGACTTCGACCGAGACTTCGCGTGTACCCTTCGCAAGGTTGGTCTGGAGCTGGAACGTACCGTCTCCGGCGGCGAGCGCGTCGCGCCCGTTGATGCGGACGGTGTTGCCGGGCTGCGTGCGCCCGCGCGCAAGATAGATGCTGCCCGCCACATACTCGAAGGTCACGCCGGAGACGCTGAGGTGTTCGCCCCCGCCGCTCTCCGCGATGGTGAACTTCTGCGGGTCGCACCAGTCGCTCGTCTGCCCGGAGACGGCGACGGCGCGCACGCGCCAGAAGTAGACGCCGGGACGGAGTTGGCTCACGTTGAAGCTCGGCGTCTCAAGCTGGTCGCGTTCGACGACCTTGCCCGCGGCGACGAAGAAGGGCGAGGTCGCGACTTCGACACGGTAAAACTTCGCCGCGCCCGAAGCGGGACGCTGCCAGCGCAGGTTGACGTCGGTCACGCCGCTCGCCGCGACGGCAAGTTTTTCGAGATCGCGCGGCGCGGCGGGTGAGGGAATGTCGAGCAGGTGTTCGCGGCTCTTGATGCTGCCCGATTGGTTGAGGGCGACGTACTCGCCGTTCATGATGACGGTCTTGTCGCCGCCGCGCGTCGTCGTCTCGACGCGACCGTCGCTCACGCGGATGTCTTCCGAGTTGTCCTCGCGCACGCCGAAGGTTGCGCCGGTGAGCGAGCCGAGGTTGTTCTTCGAGAGCGGCGTCTCGACAACGTTGTGCGAGCCTTCCGTCTGATCCTCGGTGCGGACGTTGATCTGACCACGCCCGACGGCGACGCGGACGTTGGTGTGCGCGCCGTCTTCGAGGCGCGTGTTGTCGCGGATGGTGACGACGCTGTTCGGGCGCACCGTGACGGTCGAGCCGTCGGCGAGCTGGATGCGCGCACGACCGTCGGCTTGAGTCTGCACGATATCGCCCGGATAGAGCTGCGTGTCGCTGCGCGCCAGGAGTCGCTCGCGCGTCTGCGCGCGCACGACCTGCACGTCGCCGTCGAAGGAGAGGAAGCGCGCGCCGGAGGGCGCGTTGAGTCTGGAATCGAGCTTGTGAAGCGGGTTGCCGTAGATATAGACATAAACTCCTACGCCGCCCGCGACGAGGCAGAGCGCGAGCAGCACGAAGCCGGAGTAGAGCATCCGCTTGGAGACGACCCACCAGTCGAGGTCCAAACGCTTCTTCTTTTTGGCGATAGCCTTGCTGATCGTTGCCATGTGACGTTTGTAGAGACGAGCCGGATAGTGAGGAGAAAAATCTGTCTTTGCAGTGTGAGCCGCGAACGCTGAACCGGGAGCGAG
>JAVXVR010000394.1:0-9638 GCA_032230165.1 Acidobacteriota bacterium
GCCGCGCGGGCGAACATGACCGCTTCGTGTCGTGCTTCGAGCGCGCCATTGAGCTTTACCGGGGCGACTTCATGCAAGGCTCTTACGACGACTGGGTCGAGGAGCAACGCTCCTATTACCGCGAGCAGCAACTGAGAATGCTGGAGACGCTCGCCACGACAGCACAGAAGTCGGAGGACTGGTCGGGCTCACTCAAACTCGCGCAGCGCATCCTCGCAGAGGATCAGTTCCGCGAAGACGTGCACTGCATGATCATGCGCGCCAACGCGGCGCTAGGTAACCGCGCGGCGGTCAAGGATCAGTACGAGAACTTGCGAAAACTGCTCCGCAAGGAGCTGGGCGTCGAGCCCGCAGCGGAGACACAGAGAGTTTTCAAGCAGTTGATGGGCGAGAAGAATTGACTCATTTAATCAATGATTCATTTGACTCAATTTCAATTGGATCAATGATTAAATCGGGGTAGCTCATGGCATCCGCGAAACGTGACAGAAATTTGACAGGTCGCCCGTCGCGTCCGGCTGAAAACGCGCGCCGGTCTGTGCTATGTTCATATTCCCCGACGTTAAGCTCTGCTCTCGCACGCGCGTCAGACCCCGTCGCCGGAAGAGCTGAATGCCCGTACAGTAAGTTAGGAGTTTGTGATAACGGTTCGCGCCGCATTCCCCTCGTCATGCGCCAAAGAACTTTGAAGACGCTACGCCGCATCACTGCCCTCGCCCTCGCTTACGTGCTCTGCGTCGGCTCGGCTTACGCCGGGATCACGATCAGCGGCGCGGACGGCATCACCATCTCTGGAGCCGACGGCATCACGATTTCGGGAGCCGACGGCATCACCGCCTCCGGCGCGGACGGTATCCTCAGCTTCGGCGTCAACGGCATCACGATTTCGGGCGCGGATGGCATCACCGCCTCCGGCGCGGACGCCTTGCCTCTCACACGCACGGACGGCGTCGCTTCATCGCATCCGAGCGGCATCACCATCTCAGGCGCGGACGGCATCACGATCAGCGGCGCTGATGGCATCACCATCTCGACCGCCGACGGCACGACCCGCCAGGTTGATTCCGTCCTCCTGCGCAAGCCTTCCGGCATCACCATCTCGACCGCCGACGCGCTCAGCGGCGCGGGCACAAACGGGCTCACGCCCCGCGCCAACAACGGCATCACCATCTCCACGGCTGACGGAATAACGATCTCGACCGCTGACGGCATCACCATCTCCACAGCAGATAGCGCGCTCGCACGCGGCACTGATGGACAGGTCTTCGCCGTCTCGCCGAACGGCTTGTCGATCCCGAAGGCGGATGGCATCACGGCGTCGGGCGCGGACGGCATCACGATTTCGACCGCCGATGGGATTACGATCTCGACCGCCGACGCCGCGTTTATTTCAAGCGCGAACGCCGAGCGGCGCGTGGGACTCCAGAGCGTCGATCCCGAACTCGCCGTCGCGCTCGATAGGATGACGGACGACAGCTCCGTTAACGCCGTCGTCGTCTATCATCATCTGCCGACCGATCAAGACCTCGCGGACTTGCAGCGCATCGGCGTCATCGGCGGCACGCGCTTCCGCGTCCTCCCGATGATCTACGTCACGGCGACGCGCGATGAGATCGTACAAATCTCGCATCTCTCTTCGGTGCGCTCGATCTACGGCAACCGCACGCTCGCGTTTGACGCTGACCCGGCGAACGGCGCGACCGGAGTTAACCGCGCGCAGGCAGACGCCGATCTGACGCGCGCCAACGCGGGGCTCCCCGTTTCCGGTCGCGGCGTGACGGTCGCGGTGCTCGATACGGGGATCGATGCGACGCACAACGATCTCGCCGGGCGCGTCGCGCAAAACGTCAAGCTCGCAGACCTTGAGAGCGTGCCCGCCATAGGCTTTGCCTATCCCGCGAACGTCGAGAATCTGCCCGACACGGATCAGGCGCACGGTCACGGCACGTTCGTCGCGGGCGTCATCGGCGGAAGCGGCGCGCGCTCCAATGGTCAGTACACGGGCGTCGCGCCGGGCGCGCGCCTCGTCGGACTTAGCGCGGGTGATTCCGATCTCGTCTTCGTCCTCGACGGCTTCGACTACCTGCTTGACCGGGGCGCGTCGCTCGGCGTGCGCGTCGTCAACTGTTCGTTCTCCGCCGAGACCGTCTATGACGTGAACGATCCCGTCAACGTCGCGACGAAGATGCTCTTCGACCGCAATGTCAACGTCGTCTTCTCGGCGGGCAATACGGGATCGGGCTTGCACACGCTGAACCCTTACGCCTCCGCGCCGTGGGTCATCTCTGTCGGCGCGACCGATGCAGGCAAGCTCGCCTCTTTCTCTTCGCGCGGCGACTTTGCCAATCCGGACATACACCCGACGCTCGTCGCGCCCGGCACACGCGTCGTCAGCCTTCGCTCTTCCGGCATCAGTCAGACGGGCATCGAAGGTCCCGGCTTCAACAGCGACGCGAGTCTCGCGCCCGCGCTGCTTCCCTACTACACGACTGCGACGGGTACGAGCTTCTCCGCGCCGCAGGTCGCGGGCACCATCGCCTTGATGCTCGAAGCGAACCCGCGGCTTACGCCCTCGCAAGTTAAAGATATCCTTCAGCGCACGGCGACGCCGCTTCAGCCCTACTACCAGCACGAGGTCGGCGCAGGGATGCTCAACGCACACGCCGCCGTGCTCGAAGCCGCCTTCCCGCAGCGACGCATGGGTCTCTTCCGCGCGGCGTTCGATGGCAGATTCTTCCGCGCCGTTACCGATCCCCTACAGGTCTTGCGCGGCACGGTCGCGCCCGGCGCGACCGTGTACACGACTACGTTCAACGTGCCTGATAAGGCTCTCTTCGCCTCGATGCAGATCGGTTGGGGTCCTCTATGGACGACGAACGATCTCGGCATGGCGCTCTACGACGCGACGGGCGCGAAGCAGGCTGACGTGAACACGCTGAACCTTCCCGGTCTCGGCGGACACCGCGAGCGCGCCTTCGTCACGTCGCCTACGGGCGGCGCGTGGCGCATGACGGTGAAGAACACGCTCGGCGTCGTCGGAACGATGCAGGACTTCACGGGTGTCTTAGAGACGGCGCACGCAGAGTACGCGCCGATGAACGACATTGCGACTTTGAGCGCGCCGCAACGCGAGGACATTTACCAGAGCCTACGTTCTTACGTCATGTCGCCTTCGGGGCGAAACTTCCGACCCGCGTTCTCCGTGAGCCGCCAAGACCTCGCGGCGGCGCTCGTTATCGGTGGTCGCGTGCCGCAGTATGTGCCTTCGTCGCCGACCTACCGCGACGTGCGCGATCTCTCTTCGATGCTCTTCGTCGAGGGCGTGCAGCACGCGCCGCAGGGGCAGTTGTTTACCGATGTGGCGGCGGGTGGCGCGTTCTCTCCGAATGCGACGGTTGATCGCCTGACGGCGGCAATCGTGCTCGTGCGCGCGGCGGGTCTGCAAGCGGAGGCTGAATCGAATAACGGCGGGATGCTCATCGGCATCAGCGACGCGCTGAGCATCCCCACGCAGTCGCGCGGCTACGTCCGGGTCGCGCTCGCGCACGGGCTGCTCACGGCGGATCAGATGAACTTCCGCCCGCAGAGCGCGCTCACCAGACTTGAACTCGCGCACGCGATGGCTGTGCTGCAAAACATGCTCGCGCAGTAGAGCGTGACGCGCGACACGGAAACACGAAAGGCGGCGGCGAAGTTGATTCTTCGCCGCCGCCTTTCGTTCTCCTTCCGGCTTCGCTACTGCTTCACGAACAACTCTTCCGCGTTCCAGAGTGAGAAGGGCGGGAGCGGGCTCGGTCGGTAGTTGCCGATCCGTGTGCTCGCGGCGACCGCGATGTTGCGCGAGACGAGCGGGATGAGCGGCAGTTGTTCCGCCATGATCTGTTGAATCTGGTGGAACATGTCGTGGCGGCGCGCGCGGTCGGTCTCGCGCGCCTGCTGGATGGTCAGCTCGTCAATGCGCGCCTCCCAGTCGGTCGCGGGGCGTGGCTGTTTCGGATTCCACCAGTGCTGCGGGCTGCTGCTGCGTAGCAGATCGGCGGCGGACGACGGGTCGGGCTCGGTCGCCGAAATGCCGTAGAGCACCGCCTCATAATCGTAGGACTGGTTGATGCGCTCCGAGACCTGCGCGTTCTCAATTGACGCGACCGTCACCTTCATGCCCAACTTCGTCAGGTCTTCCTGCACGACCGTCGCCGCATCAACGCGCGTCTTCGTCCCCGCAGGGGCGATGATCGTGAACTCGACGCGATTACCCTTCGCGTCGTACAACTCCGGCGCGTCCGCGCTGCCGCGCGTCGTGAACCCCGCCTCGTGCAGAATGTCGCGCGCCTTCGCAAGATCGTAGTCGTCGTGCGGCAGATCGGTTGCCGCCCACGCGCGATTGCCCGCCGGGATGAGGCTGTAGAGCGGAGTCGCCAGACCCTGCCAGACGTTCGACGCGATGTGCTCGCGATCAACGGCGTGCGAGACGGCGCGGCGGAAGCGCACGTCCGCGAACCACGCGAGCTTCGCGGGATCGACGTAGGGCTTGCCGTCTGTGCGCTTGCCCGGATTGAGATTGAACCAGAGATCGTCTGCGTAGAGACCGGGACCGAGATCGTAGCCGCGCGCGCTGCCCTGACCTGCGCGCAGAGAGGCGAAGTCCGACGGGCGCACGCGGTCGTAGATGTCGAGCGTGCCTTGACCGAGCCGCGCGACGGCGTTGCTCTCGTCGGTAATCACTTCGAGTGTGATCTTATCGAGATACGGGAGTTGAGTCCCTGCCGAGTCCTTCTTCCAGTAGTAGGGATTGCGCGCGAGCACGAGACGCTCGCCGGGCACGCTTGATTCGACGACGAACTTACCACTCGTGACGACCGACTTCGGATCGGCGGTGATGCCGTAGGCGTCCTTGAACGTGCCGTCGCTGAGCGCGGCTTCGAGCGCGTGGCGCGGCATCACGGCGAGGTTCGACATGTAGTTTTCGGGGACATTGACCGGCTCGGAGAATTTGAGTGTGAAGTGGCGCGCGTCCGCGACTTCGATCCCGATGGGCTTGTCGCCGATCTTCATCGCGTCGCGGTAGAGCGGCGAAGGCACGCGCGGGTCGTAGAGCGCGCGCAGCGTGAACGCCACGTCGTCGGAGGTGAGCGGATGCCCGTCGGAGAACTTCAGCCCGTCGCGCAAGGTAACGGCAACGTCGCGCGCGTCCGCGCTCAGCTTCCACTCTTCGGCGAGCGCGCCGACGTACTCCTGCGTATCGTGATCCAGCTCGACGAGGCGGCTCGCCAGCAGGAAGAACGAGACGAGGTTCGACGGCTCGTCGCCGCTCATCATGATGTAGTTGAAAGTTTTCGGCGCGGCGCTCACGCGGTAAGTCAACTGCCCGCCCCGCTTGCCAGCGACCTTCTCGTGTGAGAGCCCTGTGGGCTGGTTCGTGTTTGTGCCCGGCGGCGCGGGCTGGCAGGCTGCGATGGCTAAAGCCGCGACGCAGAGCAGCGCGGCGAGACTGTGTCTTCCCTTTGGTTCTCTTCTCATCATCTATTTTTCCGAAGCTGTGGTCTAAAAAAAGTGGGATGGGGTCGTGTGACCTTGGGCGAGGCTGAAGCGATTCAAACACGTATGCGCGTGGTTGTCCATCACAAATTTAGTCGCGCCCGCGATGGCGGCGCGCGTGGGCGGTCGCGAAATTTCTTGTCGCGGCTCGCCGAAGGGTGTTAGAAAGACGCGGCGGCAACTTACGAAGCCGCGCCGCGTGCTGAAACTCATCCTTTCCAGAATCCTGCAAGGCGTCGTCGTGCTCGTCGTCGTCTCGGTGCTCACCTTCGCGCTGCTCGCGGCGACGGGCGGCGACGCGCTCACGGCTCTGAGTAGTGAGCCGAACGTCTCGCCGAGCGCGGTGGCGGAGTTGCGCCGCATCTACGGTCTCGACGATCCGCTCGCCGTGCGCTACGCGCGCTGGCTCTCCGACTTTGCGCGCGGGCGCATGGGCTACTCGATCTACTTCCACACACCTGTCTCGACCGTACTCCCACCGCGACTACTGCGCACGCTTCTCGTCGCCTCGCTCGCGCTCCTGCTCGCGTGGGCGCTCGCCCTCGCCGTCGGCGTGCAGGCGGCGCGCAAGCCCCGCAGCCTCTGGGATCGCGCGAGCGAAGCTCTGATCCTGCTCACCGCCTCGACGCCGCGCATCGTCATCGCGCTTGTTGCATTAGCCATCGCCGCGCGCACGAACCTGTTTCCCATCGGCAGCGCGTTCGAGGCAGCGTCGCCGTTCTCGCCTGCGCGCGTGCTGCCTCCGGCAATCGTGCTCGCCGTGCCGCTCGTCGCGCTCTTCCTCGCGCAGACGCGCGAGTCTCTGCGTGCCGCGCTCGCCGAAGACTTCGTCACCGTCGCGCGCGCCAAAGGCTTGCCGGAGCGCGCGGTCGTCTGGCGCCACGCGATGCGCGTCGCCGCCAACCCGCTCATCACGATCTTCGGCTACTCGTTAGGGAGTGTCGTCGGTGGCTCGGTCATCGTCGAGTCTGTGCTCGGCTGGCAGGGGATCGGATCGCTCAGCGTCGCCGCCGTCGTCAACCGCGACGTGCCGCTGCTCATGGGCGTCGTGATGACGACGGCGACCGCCGTCATCGTCGGCAACCTCGTCGCAGACATCCTGCTCCGCCTCAATGACCCGCGCCTGCGCCGCGACGAGTTGGCGACGCGCACGACCTCGCGCGCCGCGACCACCGCCTGACGAGACCGATGACGCAGCCCCCGACAACACAAGCCGACGCGAAGACGACCGACGCTTCCGATGAGGCGCGAGCGCGCGGGCTCTTCACGCGCTTGCATCTCACGCGCAACTCCGCGCGCGGTCGCACGCGACTCGTCGTAGGTCTCTCCGTTGTCGTCGCCTTCTACGGCGTCGCCGCGCTCGCCGAATTCATCGCGCCCTACAGCCACAGCACGCAGTCGCGCGAAGAGACATACGCGCCCGCCACGGCGATCCACTTTTACGACGCCGCCGGAAACTTCCACGCGCGCCCCTTCATCTACGCGCGACGGCTGACCGACCGACTCACGAACGCCTACGCCGAAGACGCCTCGCGCCGCTACCCGCTCACGCTCCTCGCGCGCGGGCACACTTACCGACTGCTCGGACTCATCACGACTGACCGACACCTCTTCAGCGTCGCCGACGACGAAGAAGCAAATTTTGATCAGCAGTCCTCTCATCAACTTCCGTCCGCCGCATCGTCATCATCCCGCACGACGCCGCGCACGCCGAACGCGCCGCGCGTCAACCTGCTCGGCACGGACAATCTCGGTCGCGACCGCTTCTCGCAGCTCGTCGTCGCCGCGCGCTTCTCACTCGCGGTCGCGCCGCTCGGTGCGCTCGTCGCGGGCGCGCTCGGCATACTCGTCGGCTGCGTCGCCGGTTACAGTGGGCGCAAAACGGACGCCGTGCTGATGCGCGCAGCTGATGCGATGATGGCGCTGCCCGCGCTCGTCCTCATCCTCGCCGCGCGCGCCGCGCTACCGGATGCGCTGCCGCTTGCGCGCGCCGCCGCCTTCCTCGTCGCGGTCTTCGTCGCGGTTGGCTGGGCGGAGATGGCGCGGCTCGTGCGCGGGCTGGTCTTGGAGCTGCGCGCGCGCGAGTTCGTCACGGCGGCGCGCTCGCTCGGCATGACGGAGTCGCGCGTGCTCTTCCGCCACGTCTTGCCGAACGCCTCGCGCGCCATCGTCGTGCAGCTCTCGCTGATGCTGCCCGCGTTCCTGCTCGCAGAGACCGCGCTCTCCTACCTCGGCGTCGGCGTGCAGGAGCCCGACGTGAGCCTCGGCAAGATGCTCAGGGACGCAAGCAACGCCGCGCTCCTGCGCGAACAACCCTTCACGCTGCTCTCACCCGCCATCGTCATCTTCCTCTTTGTCCTCGGCATCAGACTCTTAAGCGACGGACTCCGGCGCGACCACAGCGACTGAACAACGCGACGCCATGGCATGATGCGTCCGCTTCGACGAATTCGACCGAAGCAGCTTCTCCAAATAATCTGCCGCTCCATACCCGTCCTCTCTTCAAAATCGTGTGCGGCTCACACGCGCCGGGCGTCGTAACAAAATCGCAAACTTCTCAAGTCTGCCTCAAGCCCCCGAAAGTCGCGAAGAAGGCGCGTTTTGCCCAAGAAAACGCGCCTTTAAGGTTTCTCGCGCGGCTCAAGTTTTCCTCAACGCCCCGGCTCTAAATTCTCTCTACGGTTAACCGAACACGACCTTGAGAGGGAGAGTGATGATAGGGCTGACGGCGATCGCTGCCGCTCCCTTTCCCTACGGACTGGCGTGAGCGCGCGCCGCCGCACCTCGTCCTCTCGACGGTCATCGCGCGGACGGACGTGGGTTAGCGCGCGCGTCGTCCGTTAACGTCTCCCAGTGGGGAGCGAGTCGCCGCCGCCTGTCGGGGGCGGCGGCGACTTGAAGCTTCCCGCTACGGAGCGAAGCGCCTCATTCGCGTGGCAACGCGCGGTGGGGCGCTTCGTTTGTTCACGCGACGCACTGCGCGCGACTGCAAAGGTTCGTGTATGCTAACTGCCGCTCGCACGCCTGCCATCAATCTTTCAGACGAGCACGACACCGCCGCCATCGCGATAAGGAAACAAGATGCAAAGCGAGACGCAAGCCGCTCGAAACGATGCCCCGCTCATACGCAACATCTCGGACACAGCGCGCTGGGTCGCCTCCTATCGCGCGCTTGAGTCGGAGCGACCGGACGCACACTTCCACGACCCGCTCGCGCGTCGGCTCGCGGGCGAGCGCGGCGAGCAGATCGTGCGCGGGATGCCGAAGGGCACGGCGTTCTCCTGGTCAATAGTCGTGCGCACGGTGCTCCTCGACGAGTTCATCATGCGCGCCGTCGAACGCGACGGCGCGGACACGGTCTTAAACCTCGCCGCAGGGTTAGACGCGCGACCGTACCGCCTGCGGCTTCCGCCGACGCTGCGTTGGATCGAAGTCGATCTCCCCGAAATTCTTGAGTACAAAGCAGAGATGCTGGCGAATGAACGCGCGGTGTGCGAGCACGAAGTGATGAAGCTCGATCTGTCAAACGTCGAAGCGCGGCGCGCGTTGTTTGCGCGCGTCGGCGCAAATTCTGAGCGCACGCTCGTCATCACCGAAGGGCTGCTCGTCTATCTCACGCCCGAAGCGGTCGGCGCGCTCGCCGAGGACTTGCACGCGCAGTCGAGTTTTCGCTGGTGGCTCATTGATATCGTCCGACCCGAAATTTTGAAGCGCATGGAGAAGACCTGGGGGCGGCGCGTGGCGGAGGCGAACGCGCCGTTTCGCTTCGCGCCCGAAGAGGGGACGGAGTTCTTCCGTCGCCACGGCTGGCGCGAACTAGAGTTCCGCTCGTTGATGGAAGAGTCCCACAGATTGAAGCGCGAGATGCCGTTGGCGTGGCTCTGGCGTTTCCTGACGCGCCTCCAGCCCGCCTCGCGCCGCGAGAAGTTCCGACGCATGGGCGGCTGCGCGCTTCTGGAGCGTGAATCGTAAATCGTGACAAGGAAGACCCGGATTCCTCCTGTCACGGTTTACCGTTTACGGTTTACGGCATTTCAGTCTTCTCTTTCGAGCAACGCGCAGCCGCCCATGCGCCGGAACTTCTCGCGGCGCGCGGCGGGCTG
>JAVXVR010000426.1:0-6273 GCA_032230165.1 Acidobacteriota bacterium
GAATGTTTTTCGTAAGCCTTGATAATCATCTGCACGAGGCGATGACGCACCACGTCCTTCTCAGTGAAATAGATGAACTCGATGCCTTCGACGCCAGTAAGCACGCGCTCCGCTTCGATCAAGCCGCTACGTTTGCCGGTCGGCAAGTCAATCTGCGTCACGTCGCCCGTGATGACGGCCTTCGAGCCAAAGCCGATGCGCGTCAGAAACATCTTCATCTGCTCGCCCGTCGTGTTCTGCGCTTCGTCCAGGATAATGAACGCATCCGAGAGCGTCCGGCCCCTCATGAAAGCCAGCGGCGCGACTTCGATGACGCGCTTCTCCAAAAGCTTCGACACGCGCTCGGCGTCCATCAGATCGAAGAGCGCGTCGTAGAGCGGGCGCAGGTAAGGGTCAACTTTCTCCTGTAGATCGCCCGGCAGAAAGCCCAGACGCTCGCCCGCCTCAACCGCCGGACGCGCGAGCACGATGCGGCTCACCTGCTTCTGCACGAGCGCCTGCACAGCCATCGCGACGGCGAGGTACGTCTTGCCTGTGCCGGCTGGACCTATGCCGAAGACGCAGTCGCGTTCCTGTATCGCTTCGATGTAGCGTCGCTGCGTGGCTGACTTGGGCGCGACCTGTTTCTTGCCCGAAGGGTTGAAGCGCGCCTTGGTGAAGTAGTCGCGCAAAGAGTAAGCGCGATCTTCGGCGATCTGTGCGAAGGCTTCGCGCAGCTCTTTGTCGGTGAAGGTCTTCCCTTCGGAGAAGAGCGCGGCGAAGTCTTCGAGGATGCGTTCGACCGTCTCTACATCTTTCGGGTCGCCGTCAACGGTCAAGTCCTGACCGCGCGCATTGACGCGCACGTCGAGCAGCGATTCGAGGTGTTTGATGTTCTGGTCGTGGACACCAAAAAGGGTCTCGATCCCTCTGGGCGGCAGTTCGATCTTTTTCAAAAGCGCGAACACTCTCCTTGCTGTGGGTGAAGATGCTGCGCCGGGACGGCGGCTGCGGGCGGAAGTGTGCGGGAAAACTCCTTAGTCATGCTTCGAGAGAAACGCTACTACAGGCGTTGGTGCGTGTCAACGCAGCCATTTTGTACTCTGCTCGACGCCGGAAGCGCGCCTTGACACTCCCGCACGCGACACCTATACTTTGCCCTTTGCGCTTGCCCGCAGATTCTTTACAGTGAGGCGCGCTCGCGCGGAAACGTTGATGGTAATTTTGCTTTTGCACGGAGTTTAGAGAGAATGCCGAATCACAAGTCAGCCGAGAAGCGTGTGCGCCAGAACGAGAAGCGCCGACAGATCAACCGCGGCAACCGCACGCGCCTCCGCACGGAGATCAAACGCCTGCGCACCGCGCTCGAAGAGGGCGGCAAGGACGGGCTCACAGAGACCTACGCGCAGACCGTCTCGACCATCGACAAGGCGGTCAACAAGGGTGTGCTGCACCGCAACGCGGCGGCGCGCTACAAGTCGCGACTGACGGCGCGGGTCAACGAGCAGAGCGCGAAGTAAGAAGCTTTCAAATCAAACGGACGGAGCGGCGGGGTGGATCGAAATTCGATTCGCCCCGCTCCTTTTTTTGCGACGAGAACTTTTCTGACGCGTGAGGTGGCAGATGACAGACGACGCCGAGTCTCAAGACACTTACGCCGACGAGGCTCAGATCGAGACGCTCGTGCGCGGCTTCGAGTCGTGCTCGGTCGAGGACTTCAACCACGGCTCGCACCTTGTCGTCGCGCTATGGTATCTCGTGCGTCTCCCCGAAGCGGAGGCTTTTGACAGGATGCGCGCCGGGCTGCGACGCTTCGCTGCACACCACAACTCGAACCTCTACCACGAGACGATCACGATCTTTTGGCTCAAGCAGGTTCAAGACTTTCGCGCGCGCGCGGTGTCTCACAGACCTCTGCACGAGTTAGCCAATCAACTCCTCGCGTCACTGCCCGACACACGCCTCGTCTTCGATTATTACAGCCCGGAGCTTCTCTGGTCTGACGCTGCGAAGAACAGTTGGGTCGAGCCGGACTTGAAAAGGATGAAGGATGAAAAATGAAAGTTGAAAGTTGAAAGTTGAAAGCGTGGCTGACTTCCCGTCAGCTTTCCTTTCATCCTTCATCCTTGCTCTTCACCCTGTCAGCTCGCAGACGAGCAGTTCGAGTTGAAGGTGTGCGCCTTTGTGCCCGCCCCCGCCGAGTGAAGTTTTGATGGCGAGGTCTGCGGCGGCGACGCGCGAGATGTTGCGTGCGAGCTGGCGCGCGTCGGTGCGGATGGCGAGCGCGAGGAATTTTTTGCGCGCGTCGAAGTTATAAGGCGCGAGCCGGTTGACCTCCGTCGTCGGCGCGCCCTGCGCCATCAGGGCTTTCGCGAGCGCGAGCTTATGATAACTGCTTGAGAGCAAGCCGATGAGCATGACGGGCTCGACACCGTCGTCGAGCAGGCGGCGCAGCGTTTCGAGTGCGCGTCGGCGGTCGCCCGCGACGAGATGGTCGGTCAGCTCGAAGTTCGTGTGCTCGCGCGAACGACCGACGAGCGCGTCCACCAGCTCCATCGTGATCTTGCCGGAGGGGAGCGCGGCGGTAGAGAGCTTGTCGAGTTCGTTCGAGAGGCGGCGCGCGCCCGTGCCCGCGAGCGCGATGATCTGCTGGAGCGTGCGCGGGTCAGCCTCGGCGCGCAAATCTTTGAGGCGCGCGCGCGCCCACGCCGCCGCGTCCGCGTCACTCATCGCGGCGAACTCGACGCTCACGCACGACTCCATCAGAGACTTGCTGAGCTTGCGGCGCTTATCGAAATCGTCCGCGACGAAGATGACGACCGAACTCTCCGACGGGCGCGCGACGTAGCGCAGGAGCGCCGCCTCGTCATCCTCGCGCAAGCGTCCGAAGTCCGTCACGCGCACGACGCGACGCCGCGCCATCATCGGCAACTGTTCGGCGGAAGCGATTGCCTGCTGCACGTCCGCGCTCGCGAGGCTGAAACTCATCTCGTTGAAGTCGCGAAGCGTCGCATCGCCGAGCGCGGTGTCGGCGATGCGCCGAGCCTCCGCGTCGCGCAGATACTCTTCCGCGCCGAAGAGCAGGTAGAGCGGCGCGATCTCGCCTCGCGCGATCTGCCGTTCGAGTTCGGCGCGCGTCGTGGTGCTCATTTCTTCTCGTTGACGCCGAAGCCGTTGACGAGCGTGGAGACCAAGTCCTCGGCGAACTTGCGCGCGATGCGCTGCACCGCCGGGTCTTCCTCGTTGAAGAAGGTGCGCGGGTCGGAGGTGAACTCGAACTCGCCGCGATAGACGTAGTTCTGATTGTCGTAGAGCACGCGGTTCGTCGTCTGATCGCGCACTGTCACCGCGCCGATAACCGTCACCTCGAAGATGCGCGCGCGCCCGTTCTGGTCGAGCAGCACGCCGGAGAAATAGAAGTTGCGTATGACGCCATCAACCACCGCGTCCGCGCCCTCGCGCTCGCTCTGCACACGCAGACCGTGACCGCGCCGGATCAACTCGTTGGCGACCGCCTCGGTGAAGCGCGACTCGATCTTGAAGCGCAACGCCTGATTCTGGAACGGCGGCACGGCGACCGTGCGGATGTTACGGGGCATGCCGCCCTTCGTCACAGGCTCGTAGCAGCCGCGGAAGCCCGACGCGAAACAGGCGATGCCGACGAGCGCGAGCGCGCGCCACAGTGTCCCCTTAAAGTTCATTTCAGTCAGCCACCTCGCCAAGCTCATTCGCGTCTGTATGGACGAGGCACGATACGCTAAAGCTGAGAGGGCTGACAAGCGGCGCGGCAAGTGGAAGCCGACGAGAGACTCTGTTAGTCCCAATGCGTCTAGGTGACAGGCGTTAAGTCCAGTGCTTCGACGATGCGCGTAAACGGGATGTTCGCCGTCTCGTTCACCTCGCGGACGTGATCCGCGTTATCCGCCTCGAAGAGACACATGCAGTGCGCCTCGCCGGGAACGAAGGTGGTGCGGATGTAGCGCACGTTCTTGCCTTCGGCAGTGAACTGTTGCCCGGTCTCGATGGCGGCTTTTTGGGCGGCGGCTAGTTGATCCATCGTGACGCCGGGAAGTTCACGCTCAACCATGTAAACAGCCATATCAATTCTCCTCTGGGATTTAAGAGTCGTGCGGAGCTTAAGGTCTTACGTGGAGGCTTCTACGCCGTTTGATGTCCCGAGTCAATAGCCCACGGTGAATCGCAGACAGTCTTTGACGACCGCCCTCAGACTCAGACGCCGTATGCCTTATCTCCGACTTTTCTGATCGCGTCCGCCACGCGCGCCGTCTCCCTACACGCGCGCACGTCGTGGACGCGGACGAAGTGCGCGCCGCCGAGGATCGCCGCCGTCACGGACGCCAGCGTGCCATACAGCCTCTCGTCGGCGGGCGCGCCGTCGAGCAGTTTGCCGATGAAAGATTTGCGCGAAGTGCCGACGACGAGCGGCAGATCGGGAAACGACAGCGCGAGACGGTCGAGCTTCGCGATCAACTCGACGTTCTGCTCCGCGGTTTTGCCGAAGCCGATGCCGGGATCGATGGCGATTGACGCACGACTGACGCCGCGTCGCTCCGCCATCGCGACCGACGCGCGCAGGCTATGCGTCACTTCCGCAAGCACGTCCGCAACGGGCGGAAGCTTCTGCATCGTGGCGGGCGTGCCGCGAGAGTGCATGAGCAGGAGTCCCGCGCCCGCGCTGGCGACACAGTCTGCGACGCGAAAGTCGAAACGCAGCGCAGAGATGTCGTTGACCACTTCCGCCCCGGCGTCGAGCGCGGCGCGTGCGACTTCCGACTTCGTCGTGTCGATTGAGACGGCGACCCTTCCGTCTTTCGCGAGGCGCTCGATCAAGGGCAGGACGCGGCGCAGTTCCTCGTCCGCCGTGACGGGCTGGCTCCCCGGTCGCGTTGACTCGCCGCCGATGTCTATGATGTCCGCGCCTTCGTCAATCATCTCTTTGGCGTGCGCAAGCGCCGCCTCGAAGTCGTAGAACTGCCCGCCGTCGCTGAAGCTGTCGGGCGTGACGTTGAGCACGCCCATGACGAGCGTGCGTTCGCCGAGCGCGAGCGTGCGGCGTGCGAGTTTCCATTCGTGGGGCGCTATTGTCGGGCTCTCGATCATAGCTTGATGGGCGGCGCGCTCATTCTAAGCGAAGTGTGGCACGGGGTAAAAAGAAACGGGGAAGAGTTTCAATCCTCTTCCCCGTCCTAGCTAACTTTCGATCCCGGTCGCTACGCCGTCGCTGGTCCCGTGATGGGCGGCAGGATCGGCTTGAGCGGATTCGCCGCAGGCTCCTTGAGCTGCGGGCGCGGCTCGCCGTCGCCCGGAGTCGGCGTCTGATCGTCGTCGAGCGGCAGCCCCGCCACGATGCGTCGAATCTGCACGCCGTCCAGAGTCTCGCGCTCGAGGAGCGATTCGGCGAGACGGATCATCGTGTCGCGGTTCTCCGTGATGATGTTGCGCGCACGGTCGTATTGCTCGCCAATGATCCTTTTGACTTCCTGATCGATCTTGATCGCCGTGTCTTCAGAGAAGTCGCGGTGCTGCGCGATCTCGCGACCGAGGAAAATCTGTTCTTCCTTCTTGCCGAAGGTGAGCGGTCCGAGGTGGCTCATGCCGTACTCGCAGACCATCGCGCGGGCAAGCTCGGTGGCGCGCTCGATGTCGTTCGACGCTCCCGTAGTGATACTGCCGAGGAAAACCTCTTCGGCGACGCGACCGCCCATGAGGATCGCGATCTGCCCGAGCAGGTACTCCTTCGTGAAGTTGTGGCGGTCGCCTTCCGGAAGTTGCTGCGTGACGCCGAGCGCCATGCCGCGCGGGATGATCGTCACCTTGTGCACGGGATCGGCGTTCGGGACTTTCAAGCCGACGAGCGTGTGCCCGCCTTCGTGATAAGCCGTGACGCGCTTCTCCTCGTTGGTGATGACCATGCTTTTGCGTTCCGCGCCCATCAAGACTTTGTCCTTCGCCAGCTCGAAGTCTGTCATCAGGACGGTCTTCTTGTTGTAGCGCGCCGCATTCAAAGCCGCTTCGTTGACGAGGTTCGCGAGGTCTGCGCCGGTGAAGCCCGGCGTGCCGCGCGCGATGACCATGATGTCCACGTCCTCGCCGAGCGGAATCTTGCGCGTGTGAACCTTGAGGATGCCCTCGCGGCCACGCACGTCCGGACGGGGCACGACGACGCGGCGGTCGAAGCGGCCGGGACGCAGGAGCGCGGGGTCGAGGATGTCGGGCCGGTTCGTCGCGGCGATGAGGATGATGTTGTCCGTCATCGTGAAGCCGTCCATCTCG
>JAVXVR010000436.1:0-2618 GCA_032230165.1 Acidobacteriota bacterium
CCGCGCCGCGCGCGCTGCGCGAGTCGAGCCGGGGTGAGTCGCTTGAAACTTCGGTGATACCTTCGCAGGGCGCGGCAGGCGCGGCGGGCGGTGTGCTGGAGCGCGACGCGGCGGAGGCGGCGGCACGTGAACGTGAGCGTCGCGCGCGTGGCGCGCCCATGCCGCGCCGTGTCTTGCTCACGATCTCTGATCCGGCGCGTATGGCGCAGATCAATCTGCTGCTGCGCTCGTCGGGCTACGAGGTGCGCGCGGCGTTCGACGGCAAGCAAGCGCTTGATCTCCTGCGCATCGAGCACGCCGATCTGCTCTTGCTCGACTGCGATCTCAAAGAGATCGGCGGGCGCGAAGTGTTGCGACGTCTGAGCGAGCGTCATCAGGGTAAACTGCCGATGCCCATCGTACTGCTCTACCCGCAGACGACAGAAGGCGCGCGCTCGCGCGAAGAGGCGCGCAGGCTCGGCGCGACCGGCTTCGTCGTTTTGCCTTACGATCCTTCGGAGCTGCTCGAAGCGGTGCGCGAGACGGGAAGCAAAGATTGAGGAGACTTTTATGAACTGCCAAATTTGCGGCACACCGCTCGCGCCGGGCGTGCGCTTCTGCGGCGCGTGCGGCGCGAGCGTTGCGACCGACCGGGAAGCGACCCGCGTCGCCGCCGCGCGCGCGGACGACGACGACGAGTTGACCCGCCTCGCACGGGGCGACGACGAAACGACGCGCGTCGCGCGCGAGGCTGAAGCGACGCGTGTATCCGCGCGCTCGCCCTTCGACGACCGCAGCGGCATCGCGCCCACGCGCGTCGAGCGTCTCGGCGGTGAGCAGGAATCGCGCGAAGCCGTCATGCGCCCGCCGCAAGCGATGTCGCGCGAGCCGCAAGCGATGTCGCGCCAGCCTGTCGCTCAAGTTCAGCCGGGCGTGCGTGGGACGCAGGCGGACGCGGAGCGCGTCATCTTCTCGGTGCGCCCGACGATGCTCTTCATCGGCTTGGGCTACGCGCTCGCCGTGCTCGCGGCGATTGGTCTCACCATCCTGCTCGCGAAGTTCAACCTGCTTTCAGCACCCCATTCAGTCCTCGTCTCGCTCCCGTTGCTGCTCATCCCGGCGTACTACCACCTGCGGCGCAACACCATCAAGTACACGCTAACCGACTCGAAGATCGAGATCGACCGCGGTCTCATCGCGAAGCGCACGCGCAACATCCCCTTGCGCAACATTCAGGACGTGACGGTGGCGGCGACGATCCCGCAGCGTCTGCTCGGCTTCGGCGATCTCATCATAGACAATGCCAGCGAGCTGGGCGGCTCGACCGTCATGCACAACATCCCCGCCCCGCGCCGACACGCCGACGAACTCCTGCGCGAGCTACGTCGCTGGAACTAAAATCCCCCGGCGGTTACTATTAAACGTACACGGATCGCGCAGCGCGCCGCAGTCTCGACTAATTTCAGGCTGCTGCACGCCGACGCGGTTCATCCAACGTTCTTATGAATTTTCGCCAGCTCCATAAAATATTTCTCGCGTGCGCCCTCGCGCTGCTCACGTTCACGACCGCAGCGGCGCAGCCCATCGATTTGCGCGACACAGGCGCGGACGATGGGATTCCCGTCCTCGTTAAGCACCTGCCCGACTGGGAAGCGGTGCGCGGCGGGCGCGCCGTCTACGCCGTGAGACTTCACGATCTGGAAGGGATTGTCGGCGACGCCCCCGCGCTCGCGGTCGTTCCCTTCGGCGGCGGGACGGAAGCTGTCGCGGCTGATTACGGCGCGGCGGGGCATCTCGTCATCGTCGAGTTCTCGACGCCGCAGTTTGCGGCGGACGCCGACGCTCGGATCAACGCCCGCATCAACGAGCTTCGCGCGGCGCAGCAGAACGTGCCGACCGTCTATCAGCGCAAGGGTAATTATTCGGTCTTTGTCTTCGGCGGGCGGGACGAGGCGGCGGCGCGCTCGCTCGTCGAACGCGTGCACTACGAGAAGGATGTGCGCTGGCTGGGGCGCGACCCGCACGCTAACGAGAAGGCGAACCGTTATTGGATCAACATGTCGGCGAGCGTTCTCGTCAACACGATCAAGGCGGCGGGGCTGGCAATCGTCATGTGTCTCGGCGTCGGAGGCATCTTCGGGATGCTCGTCTTCCGGCGCAGGCGTGCTGAGGCGACTTTAAGCGCGCGCTACTCGGACGCGGGCGGCATGATGCGCCTCAACCTCGACGACCACACGCGCAAACTGCTCGGGCAGGGCGAGAAGTAGATCGGGCGGGAGATAGGTTTAACGTCGAAGCCAGTCCGCTTGTAATCGTAAATCTCACTTGACGCGCAAATAGCGAACGCGGCGGCTGTCCGTTTGAACAGCCGCCGCGTTCTTTAAGTGTCGCCCGCCGGTATCAGAAAAAAGTGCGGGTTGCTGACCTACCTCCGGAGTTCCCCCAAAGCCCCGGTGGAATCAATCAGCAACCCCGCAACTCATGCTCTTCGACCGCATTGCCTGCCGCGACCCCGTTCCCCCGAAAGAGCCACCGCTTGCAGAAGTGAGAGAAAACCTCCCCCAAAGTTTTCACTCACTGCCGTCTCCGAGCCTGACCCGATAACACTATCTACCCTTTGTCAATTTAATCAGTTTTTT
>JAVXVR010000474.1:0-5986 GCA_032230165.1 Acidobacteriota bacterium
GAACGCGCGGGCGCGAACTCGCGCGCGAGTGTGGAGCATGGTCGCGTGTCTGACGCCAACGACACGGCAGACGGCTCGTGCATGATCGTCATCGCGACGGACGCGCCCGTGGATGCGCGAAACCTCAAGCGCATGGCGAAGCGCACGATGTTGGGGCTTGCACGCACGGGCGCGTCTGGCTCAAACGGCAGCGGCGACTACGCAATCGCCTTCTCGACCGCGCCGGAGCTGAGAATCCACCCGCAGAAAGCCGATGAGCTTTACCGCCCGCGCGATGCCCGCACGCTCTCGAACGACGCGATGTCGCCGATCTTCCTCGCCGTAATTGAAGCGACCGAGGAGGCGATCTACAACTCGCTCTTCCGCGCCGAGACCACGAAGGGCAACGGTCACACCGTCGAGGCTCTGCCGCTTGAGCGCACGCTCGAAATCCTGCGCAGGTACAACGCGCTCGAACGCCGATGATTCGCCCTTTTTGCCAAGAATTTGAGGCTCGGAGACGACAACTTGAGGCTTGGAGCACGGACTTTCAGGCTCTAAGCCGCAACTTTGGTATTCGGAGCTTCGAGAGCGGAGCACGGAGACTAGATTTACCCCTTGCCGCGCGAAACTCGATGAATCGTAGGAGAACGAGATACTTCCGCACTTCCGTCTATAAGGGTATTATGCGGAATTAATTCCGCTCATACAGTAGTTAGATTTCTTTCTCTGAAAAGTCGGGCACGAAATTACGAAGCAAAGATCATCTATGATGGATACGGATTTTAGAACACGGCAATAGTGCGGGAGGAGATTATAGTGGATCGAGTCAGCTTGCTGGTTGCGGAATGGACGCGCGCCAAGCTCGGCGTTCAGGAATACATCGGCGCGATGCCGGAGGGCGGGATCGTCTTCAAACCGACGCCCGAAATCCGTAGCTTCGCCGAACATTATCTTCACGTCGCGAGTACGAACTACATTTTCGCTTCCGCCGCTTCCGGCCGGGACAACCCGTATGACAAGACGAAGGGTAAAGACCCGGAGCGGGCGGAGGACTTGAAGCAGAATAAAGCGGCGCTACTCGAGTTCGTCATGGGCAGTTACGATTTTATGATCGACACCGTAAAAGGGCTCAGCGACGCCGCGTTAGATGAGGATGTTATCTTCTTCAAGATGAGAATGCGGCGGCACGTGCTGCTGGCGAAGGCGATGGAGCACCACGCGCACCATCGCGGTCAGACGGCGATTTATCTAAGGCTCAGAGGCGTCACTCCGCCGAGCGAGCGGCTGTTCTAAGGTGATGCGTGTCGAGGACGGGGCTTCGCTATAGGCGTGGGGCGAAATCTAACAGGTCATTCGGGCGGACGCGGGGATGGCGTGTTTGTCATCGTTCTTCCTGCGGCGTTGCTTGTGTGGCATTACTTTTGGGACGACCTCTGGGGGCATTGGCTGAGCCTCGCTCTGTTGGGGGGAGGGATACTTGAGGCCGTCGTCGTGCGCTCCAAGCAACTGGAACGCGACGAGGCGGCACGGACGCCGGATACCACCGCGACTTTTATCGTCGTCTTAGTTCTGACCTGGGTCGGCGCGCTGATAGCGGGAAACGTCTTGCACGAACCTAAGCTCAAAGGTACTCTACCGAGCGGCTGGTGAGCCGGACAATTCGAGGCGATGGAGTTCGCCTTTAACCGCCTCCGTTGGGGAGGCTGATGACTCCTGATCGGGCGCGAGCCGCATGAGGCTTGAGAGCGCGCCACGCGATCAGGGGTTTTTCTTTACCACTCGAACCGGGAGACAGACGCTTTGGACACGCTGACGAAATACCTCGCCGTCGCCGCGGGCGGTGCGTTGGGCGCGGTGGCGCGCTATTTCTTGGGCGGGACGATCCTGTCGCGCGTCGCCGTGCCCTTCCCGACCGCGACGTTCGTCATCAACGTGACGGGCTCGTTCATCCTCGGCTTCTTCCTCACCCTCGCCGCCGAGCGCGCGCATTTCAGTCCGCACTTGCGACTCGCCATCGCCGTCGGCTTCGTCGGCGCGTACACGACCTTTTCGACCTTCGAGTATGAGACCCTGCGACTCTTAGAGGAACGGGGCATGACGCTCGCGCTCTTGAACGTGATGTTAAGCGTCGTGGTCGGCTTCGCGGCGGTGTGGGGCGGGATGGCGCTGGCTCACTGGTGGGAGGGCGTGCCCGCGTCGAGCCTCGCCGAGTATGAGCGCTTCGAGGAGCTGGCTGATCTGACAGACCCGACGCAGATGTCGGGTGCGCCGCGAGACATCAGGGATTCGACCATCGAGCCCCATTCATAGCGAAAATTAAGCGTCGTCAGGCGCGCAAGATTTTAGCCCACGGCTTGCGCCGTGGGCTAATGTCTGTCGCCCACTCGCGGGGGCTGTTCGCGTCGCGGCTGTTTCCTCGTCCTGCTTGATCACACTCCGAGTCTAGAAGTCGAACTTGATCGCGAGCTGTAGCTGGCGCGGGATGACGAAGGTCGTCGTGCCCGACGCAGGCGACTGGAACGAGCGCGGCGTGCCAAACGCCGTGATGAACGATGGCGCGGTGAGCACGCCCGACGCGCCGCCCGAATAGTTGAAGAAGATGTTGTTCACCGTCGCCACGTTCGAGCGGTTAAAAAGATTGAAGGCTTCGAGGATAAAGCGCAGGCGTATCTGCTCGTGAATGGGGACGGCGCGCGTGATGCGCGCGTCGAACTGATAGACAGAGGGCGTCGTGAACTGGTTGCGCACCGTGCCCGGCAGACGGTCGTTCGAGCGATTGCCGTCGTTGTTCGGGTCGCCACCGACGAGCGCGGAGTAGGGCGTGCCCGACTGGAATTGTACGATGCCGGAGAGCGTGTAGTTACTGAACAGTGCGCGCGCCACGGCGTTATCGCTCCAACCGATCTTCCCCCACTCATAGACGGGGCTGAAGACGAAGCGGTGGCGTATGTCTGTGTCGGAGCGCGCGTAGTCGGCTGACGGGTTCAACTGGTTCTCGACGATCTTGGCGTCGTCCGCGCCGACGACGACGATGGTCTGATCGGGCCGGTCGTCCTTCGCCTTCGAGAAGGTGTAGGCGGCGATGAACTGGAAGCCGCGCGTGAAGCGCTGCGATGCCTGAAACGCCAGCCCGTTGTAGAGCGAGTGCGACGCGCTCTCGAAGATGCTGATGCGGTTGTAGGATGCGCCCGTCGCGCGTGAGATGGGGCGCGCGCTGGAGAAGCGTTGGAACGTATAGACCACGCCGTCGGGTCCCGTGCGCGCAAACGCCGTGGGCGGGAACAGATTGATGTCGCGCGTGCGCGTCAGGTGGACGCCGTGGTAGTAGAGATAGGTCGCAGACAAACTCAGGTTCTTCCAGACCTCGCGCTCGACGCCGACGCGCCCTTGCTCGACGTAGGGGTTCACGTAGTCGGGCGCGAAGACGAAGAGGTTCGGGTTCGACGAGAAGCCTGCGGGCGGCGCGGCGAGGATGTTCGGGTACCTGACGACAGCGTTCACCTCGTTGGCGGGCGTCGTCGTGTTATCCGAGATGTTGATGCCCGTGACGTTGATGCCGTTTTGCGAATGCACCGTGCCGACGACGATGGCAGGGGTGCGTGCGTAATAGACGCCGAAGCCGCCGCGCACGACCGTCTTCTGGTCGAAGGCGTAGGAGAAGCCGAAGCGCGGGGCGAGGTTGTTCTTGTCTTTCGGGCAGCGCGCCGTGTCCACGCCGTTTGTGAGCAGCAGCGGATCGGTGTTCTGCACGGGCGGGCACTTGAGCCCTTCGTAGTCGTAGCGCACGCCGAGGTTCAGCGTGAGCTTCGGCGTTACGCGCACGTCGTCCTGCGCGAAGAACGCATACTCGGCGAGGTTCGGCTTGGTCGTGCCTCCGGTCGTCCCCGCGCCCGCGAAGTTCTGCGTGAAAGCCGAAGGGGTGTTGGCGGCGAACGCCGCGTAGGACGGGAACGTGTAGGAGCCGCCAAAGAGCCCGGGGAAGAAGTTGAAGATGCGGTCGAAGTTGAAATCAACGCCCGCCTTCCAGTTGTTGCGACCCTGTAGGTACGAGATGTTGTCTATGAACTGGACGCGCTTGATGGTCGTCTCGCGCGGGCTGAAGTTGTTGCGCCCGATGTTGAGATTGCCGCCGCCCGTGTTGATGACAGCTTCGGGCGCGTCGCTGTTCGCCTGCCCCGGCTCTTTGTCGCGCGCGAGCTGGAAGCGAAACTCGTTGACGGCGCGCTGTGTGAGCGTCGAGATGAGCGTGCCCGAAAAGGTGTCGCTCTTAACTAAGCTGTCGCCCGAATGCTCCTCGGCTGACAGCGTGCCATTGTTCTCGTTATTCACGCCCGTGAAGCCCTGATGGTTGTAGCGCAGGCTCAGTTGGTTCGCGCGGTTGATTGAGATATCTGTCTTGCCTAAAAAGACATCCTGCGCGCGACCGACCTGATAGGTGTTGAGCTTCGGCGAAAGGATCGCCAGCGCGGCGGCGGGCGCGGATGCCAAGTTCGGCACGTCGAGAACTTGCGGGACGTTCGAGCGTTGCCCGTCGTAGGTGGCGAAGAAGAACGCCTTGTCTTTAACGATGGGACCCCCGACGCGCCCGCCGAACTGGTTGATGCGTGAGGGCGGTCGCTTATTGGGCTGTCCGCGCCGCGACTCGTTCGCCTTCGTCACGGGATCGTTCGAGTTCAACGCCTCGTCGCGGAAATACTCGAACGCGCCGCCGTGAAACTGGTTCGTGCCCGACTTGGTGACGACGTTGATGACCGCGCCGCCCGCGCGCCCGAACTCCGCGGAGAAGCCGTTCTGGTTGACCTGAAACTCCTGCACGGACTCTTCCGAGAACTGATAAGGCGGGCGCACGCCGCCGCGCCCCAGAGCCTGTCCGAAGAAGGTGTTGTTGTTATCCACGCCGTCAACTTGCAGGCTGTTCAGAGTGCCGCGCTGACCGCCGACCGAGAGATCGCCGCCGCGCGGATCGCGCACCACGCCGGGCGAGAGCGTGGCAAAGTCCTGAAAGTTGCGCCCGTTGATCGGTAGGTTGTCGATCGCGATCTGATTGATCGTGGTGGCGACGGACGTGCGCGTCGTCTCGACGACCTGCGTCTCGGAGACGACGGTCACGTCTATGTTCGCGCCGCCGACAGAGAGGTTGATGTCGAGCGGGGTCTTGCCGCCGACCGTCACGGTCACGTTCTGGAGCGTCGTCGGTTGAAAGCCCTGTACGCCGGAGGTCGCGACGGAGTACTGACCGGGCGGCAGCAGGATCACGCGGTAGATGCCTTCCGCGTCGGACGTGGCGGTCTTCTCAAGTCCGGTCTGCTGATTCTTCGCCGTGACGGTCGCGTTCGGCACCGCCGCGCCGTTCGGATCGACGACGCGCCCTTCGATGTCGCCGGTCGTCGCCTGCGACTGCGCGAGGGCGAAGGAAGCGAGAAGCGCGAAGGAGGCGCACAGCAAGAGCGCCCGGCTGAGTCCGGTCAGAAGTTTGCTCGACATAGTTTCCTCTCGGTTAGGGGGATGGAGTTGATCATTGCGGTGAGCACGCAAACGTTGCGCGCCCCGATTCTTTGAATGACAGGATTGCTAGAGTTCTTGTAGAACTCGAAGGCTCGGAAGCGAGAATATAGAAGAGTGCGCGCAGCGCGGTCAAGGTTGGCGTGCCGTTCTTTAGCTTTCGGATTTTCCGTTGCGGTTTCTAAAATACTGATCGACGACGGCGGTCAGGTCTTTCAAATTCTCGGTGACGACTCTCAGGTTCTCCCCGGTCTTGATCTGCGAGTCCACGAGCGCGGCGATCTTGTCGTCAACATCCGAAACTCTCTTGTCAGAGATTTCTTACCTTTGCATCGTTGCGTCAGCCAGACGCAGGACGATCCCCTCCAAGTGTCTGAGGCTTCCCTCCAACTGCCCGATATTCGCCGAAAACTGCGCCTGCTGTTCGACGATGAACTCCATCTGTCTATTGATCTCGTCGTCTTTGTTCTTCTCGTTTGGCATCTTCTCTCCGCAGGTGAGG
>JAVXVR010000629.1:0-9240 GCA_032230165.1 Acidobacteriota bacterium
TCGACGCCATGACGAACCTGGAACGCGCCGATGCGGGTCGCAACAAGCGCGACAAGTTCATCTCGAACGTTTTTGGCGGCACGTTTGGTGGTCCCATCGTGAAGAACAAGGCGTTCTTCTTCGTTGACGGGCAGATGATCCGCCAGCGCCAGCAGCTCGAGTTCGGGTCAGGCTCCCCGGCGATCACGAAGGCGGGGCTTGCCACGCTTTCTGCCGCGTTCCCCGGCAACGCGGCTATCGCGGCGCTCGTTAATCAGAGCGTCTTCGCGCTTCAGCCGACGGCGCGCGCGCGGGCGAACCAGCCCACCGGCACACTCTGCTTCCCGCTCAACCCGGCGCTGGCGTGCACAGGCGCGAACGCCGTGGTCGTTCCGGTCGCCCTGCCCGAGTACGCGCTCCCGCTGCCCTTCGATCAGAAGGAGTATGGCTTGCGCGGCGACTTCAACCCGACGAGCAAGGACGCCTTCAACGCGAAGTATCGCTTCCAGAAATCGCCTGAGACCGGCTTCAACTCGCTGTCGAACGGCTTCTTCGGCGACATCCCGTTCACGAGCAAGAACCTGAACGGCACCTACACGCGCCAGCTCAGCAACTCCATGAGCAACGAGTTCAGAGCCGCGTGGCAGAAGCTCGGCGTGGCGTTCGCCGGTTGCGGCGGCGGTGCCACCGCGCTCCAGGGTTGCATCCCCGCACTGAGCGACATCGGCAACGCGTTCACCAACCTCAGCTTCACCGGCGTCCAGCCCGCGGGCTTGGGCGGTCTGAACCTACAGTCGGTTGGTCCGGCGACCAACATTCCGCAGGGGCGCACCGTCACGGACTTCCAGCTCTCCGACAACTTCTCGTGGACGCGCGGACGGCACACGATGCTCATGGGCATCGACTTCCGCCACCTGAACAACGAGAACCCGTTCCTGCCGAACTTCAACGGCGCGTTCCGCTTCAGCTCGACGGCGCGCTTGGTCGCCAACGCGCCTGACTTCGTGACCATCGCGGCGGGCGAGCCGGTGATCACCTACAAGGAGAACGACAAGTTCATTTACTTCCAGGACGACTGGAAGGTGAGAGACAACCTAACCTTGAACCTCGGTCTCCGCTACGAGAACACGGGTCAGCCCATCAACACGCTGGCTGATCTGTCGCTCGCCCGCGAGAGCAACGCGAGCACGGCGCTCTTCCGGCAGGACGTGCCGATTCAGTTCCGCACCGTGCCGCGCGTCGCGACCGACAACAACAACTGGGCTCCGCGCGTCGGCTTCGCCTACTCGCCGCGCTGGGGCAAGGGTGATATCGCGCGCCACCTCTTCGGCGAGAACGACGCCACCGTCATTCGCGGCGGCTACTCCATCGCCTACGAGCCGGCGTTCTACAACATCCTCTTGAACGTCTCGACCTCAACCCCGAACGTGTTCAATAACACGATCAACAACAACGCCTCGCTGACGGCACCGCTCTTCCGCCTGCCGGCGAGTCCGACGGGCGAAGTCGTGCGCAGCAACCTGGGCTCGTTCTTGCAGAAGAACACCTTCGACCCGCGCTTGCTGAACCGCACCATCGTCGGCAGCGACTTCCACGCGCCCTACTCGGAGCAGTGGTCGTTCGGCGTGCAGCGTCAGTTCAACAAGAACAACGTCGCCGAGGTTCGTTACGTGGGCAACCACGGCGTCGGTCTGTTCCAGACCGTCAACCGCAACCCGCGCTTCGATAACCTCTTCAACGGCTTCAACTATTTCGGGTTCGCCATGCCGAGCTTCCGCAACCTGCTCCCGCAGGGTGTCGCGCCCGTTACCTGCGTCAACAACGCGGCGACGCCGGACAACGAAGCGGCTTGCAACGGGCGGCTCATCGCGGGCAGCGGTCTCATCCGCTCGCGCGAGAACACCGGCAAGAGTTCCTACAACGGGTTGCAGGCTCGCTACAACGGTCGGGTGATGAACCAGTTCACCGTCGGCGTGTCCTACACCTTCAGCAAGACGCTCGATACGGCGTCCGAGATCTTCGCGTTCGGCGAGAACGCGATCTCCTCGAACGCGTTCGACGTGACGAAGAATGAGCGCGGGCTCTCCGGTAATGATCGCCGCCACGCGAGCGCGGTGAACATCATCTGGGACGTGCCGTTCTTCAAGAGTCAGGAAGGCTTCGCCGGCAAGGTGCTCGGCGGCTGGCAGGTCAACGCCGTTTACAACCTCGCGAGCGGTCGTCCCTACACGCCGTCGCAGTTCCTGAACACGCTGCTCGGCAATAGCACCTATCAGGACAACGGCTTCACGAATGCGTTCTTCGGGCTCGACTCCGTCCGTCCGTTCGTCGGCAACTTGCAAGCGCCGCGAACCTCGGTCGGCATCTCGGACATCGACGCGTTCATCTTCTTCACGGAAGACTTCGTGCCGAGCCCGACCGGGTTCTACGACCTCTCCGCGCTGAACAACGGCGGTCGCCTCGTTCCCGTCTCGACGCAGGACGTGCGCTACATCGTCAACCTGCCCGGCGCGGCGAGGTTCTTCAACAACCCGTTCGGCAACGTGCTCCGCAATAGCGAGCGCGGACCGGCGCTGAACCAGCTCAACCTCGGATTCTTCAAGAACACGAAGATCACCGAGGGCGTGCGCCTGCAGTTGCGCGCGGAGTTGTTCAACGCGCTCAACCACCCGAACCCCGGCTACGGCGTCGCAGGCGAGAGCAGTCTGCCCGACACCTTCCTCGAAGACGCGGGCGTTCAGGGCTCTCGCTTCGCCGAGTTCAAGGACATGTCCTTGAGCAGCCGTCGCGTTCAGCTCGGACTTCGCATCATCTTCTAACGAAGGTGATGCTATGGAGAATTAAATTCTCTTTGCGGGGAGGGGTCGCAAGACTCCTCCCCTTTTTGTTTAGTGAAACTAGAGACGCGAGGAGCAGCGCGAGGATCAAAGCCTGAGTCGCTCTCGACGAGGATCGCTTTCATCTTCCTGCCTTCGTCATTGAGTCGCGCGGCATCGCTGGATAATAAAGAAGGCGTGGAGAATTCTTCTCCACGCCTTCTTGTTTCCACGCACGCCGACGGTTCACATGCGTCCGCCGCGACCGCTCAGTTCGTCACCGTGAAGTCGATGCTGCGCGCGACCGTCTGGTGCTTCTTGTCGGCGAGCGGGTCGGTGACGACGAGTGTCAGCACGTAGCGACCGGGGGCGACCTTCGAGAGTCCCAACTGACCGATCTTCACGCTCTGACCCGTCTCGCTGCCTTTCGACTCGACGGGCTGCTCCGGCTCTTCGAACAGAACCTTGTCGCCCTGACTGACGATCAGACGCGAGCGCAGTTGCGCCTTGCCGCCGTCGCCGAGCTTCGAGTTGTAGATGATCGTCGCGTAGCGCAAGTCCTGATTGCGCGAGATGGCGCGCGAAGGCGGAAGCGGGGTGGGCGTTTTCGCGCCGCCCGCCGTGTCCAGCCCGTACAGGATGATGCTGCTCATGGTGAGCTGCTTGTTTGAGAGATCGGGCACCTCGAAGTAGCGCGAGACCGTCCCCAAATTACCCGTGCCCATCTCGCGCACGACCATGCGCACTTGGTAGTAGCCGGGCGTCAGTTGCGTGCTCGCCGTATAGCCAAGTCCGGCGGCGAGAGCGCGACGGTAGTCCTCCTCGGTGAGATCGGCGCTGACCGTCTGACTAATGCCACCCTTCGAGCGACCCGACTGATCGAAGACGAAGCCGACCACGTCGAACGAAGCGTGGTATTTCCCTTCCGGCGTGCGCTCGAAGTTGAGCTTGTGTGCGTCGATGAGCGTGTTGATGTCGAGCTGTGCCTGATTGTTACTGGGCGTGAAGCGGTACTGCAAATCAGCCGACACATCCAAGTCGCGCCGGGCGATAGGCGAGCCCGCGGCACGGACGATCTCTTCCTCCTTGGTGCGGGCGGCGCTCGGCTTATCCTCGCGCGCGACGTAACCCTCGGCGGTGTAGACGCGCGTGCCGCTGCGACGGACTCTGATCTCGAACTTGTGGTACTTGTTGTCGAACTTCTCTGTCGGTTTGTAGGCGAGCCTGTAGTAGGCGCGGCTGCGGTCGAGCACGCGGTCGAGCCCCGCGCTGAAGTTGTTGGCGTTCGTAACGGCGACGCCGCCCGTCGTGCCGGCGAGTGAGGTCAGAGTGAGTTGCTCACTGAGCGGTCTTTCGCCGAGCAGCGCCGTGTCCGCCGCGCGACCAAACTCGGGGTTCTGATCGCCGCCGCCGACTTCGGCGACGCCGCCTGCGGTCACCGCCGTCATACCTAGGGCGCTCTTGCCGGGCGTTTCACTGAACTTTGCCACGGCACCCCGCGCTGCCTGCCCGCGCGCGTCGAGCGTGTTGATAACGACGCCCGAGCGCGTCGCGTTGTCGGTCAGCACCCGGAATATCTGGGAGACATCGCCGACGATGGAGCCGTTGCGCGTCAGGTCGAAGAGGGGCAGACCGCCGGAGACGAGAACGAGGCTCTTGCGCCCGGGGATTTGGCGCAGGCTGTTGACGATTTGATTCGACACCGAGAGCCCCAGGATCGCCTTCGGCACTTGATTCGTTCCCTCGCTCGGTCCGTCGAATGAGTTCGAGCTGGCGATAGTTTCCGTCGCGTTCCCGGAGACGGTAGGCGTGAGCGTGCCGGTCGGCGGCGATATCACCGAACCGACCCTGCTCGCGTCGCTGTTTGTGAGCGCGAGGTAGGGCGGGATCGAACGCGGGTTGAGCTGCGCGATGGCGCGCCGCAGGAGTTGCTTATCGGTGGTGAACTGGTCAAACAAACCCTTGCCGCCGACGGTGCGGATGATGGCGACGAGATCGCCCTCCTGCATCTTGTTGTCGACGAAGTCTGTGAGCATCCCTCGGACGCGCACTAAATCATCTCTCTCAATGGTCACGTCATCGACGACGAAGGCGATGACGCGGCGCACGTCTTTCGCCGAGAGATCGCGCGCCACTGAAGTGTCAACGCTCGTGGCGCTCGACGAGCCCGGCGCAATCTTGACCCCGCCCGCCAGCGACCCTTCGGTGCGGCGACCGGAGTTGACGCTGACGAACTCCATGAACTGGAGGTCTTGCTTCTTGCCGTTGTCGTAGACTTCGAAGTCCGACATTTTAAGGTCGGTGACGGGCTGATCGTTTTTATCCGTGACGACGGCATCGACCTGCACCAGCTCCGTCGTGATGCGCAAGACCTCTTCGTCTTGATCGGGCGGCGCAGTTGGCTGTTGCGGCGCGGGCGTCTGCGCGACCGCGCCGAGCGTCAGGAGCAGGCTGAGGCAACAGGCTAAGACTTTCTTCATGTCGATCTCCTAATTCATTAAATGAGACGCGGGGCATCGCGCCGTGGGTCTTCGGTCAAGGGGAAGGCGAGGATTATAGTTCAACTGCTGCGATTCGGCACGCGCGTTTTTCGCCCTTGCGCTTTCCGCCCTTTTCGATTAGAAAGACCCTCGCGTCGCTGGCAGACCGCCACAGTCGGTTTCCAGAAATTTCAATGCCGATATTCATAAAATTGGAGAACGGCGACTCTCGCGCCTCGCGCTTCTTACCGAATTGCTAACAGGCAGAACTACTTAACTTTCCGTCCCAAGCTGGCATAATACTTGCTTTTCTCAATGTGAGCCTTCGCGACGCGCACCCAATTCTTCGTGGGTGACATAAAGTTTTAAGTTTCATCTACCGCACTTATCGTTTCGAGATAAGTCACCCGCTTTGAAAGGGAACCCTGATCGCGGGTTTTTCAGCAAAACCAAATTGAGGTCGCAAGACTTCAGAATATCCCTTTGATTATCTCTCTCTGGAGGAGACCCACCATGAAAAATGCTCTGCTGAAGTCAGCAGCGGCTTTCGCGCTGCTGACTCTGTGCAGCCTGCTCGCTTTCGGTCAGACGACCGCGACGGGCTCGCTGACGGGCACAGTCATTGACCCGACCGGCGCGGCTGTCGCAGGCGCGGCTGTCTCGGTTAAGAATAACGCCACCGCTCAAGAGTTGACGGCGACGACCAACGATCAGGGCACGTTCACCGTACCTTCCGCCCCCGCTGGAACTTATACGGTGACCATCACGCCGACGACCGGCTTCAAGCAGTCGATCCTGAAGGACGTCAAGGTTGACGCCGGTCGCCCTTCGAACGTCGATGTCAAACTCGAGGTCGGTCAGGTCACCGAGTCGGTGACGATCACGGGCGCGGGCGGTGAGTTGATCAACTCGTCGAACGCCAACGTCTCGACGACCATCACCGGTCGCCAGATCACCGACCTGCCGTTCGCTTCGCGCAACGCGCTCGACCTCATCCTGCTGCTCCCCGGAGCGCAGACGCCGGGTCGCCCGCGCACCTCGACCGTCAACGGTCTCTCGAAGGGCGCTTTGAACATCACGCTCGATGGCATCAACGTGCAGGACAATCTGTTGAAGTCGAACGACGGCTTCTTCACCTACATCCAGCCGAAGACCGACGCCATCGAAGAGGTCACGCTCTCGACCGCCACCCCCGGCTCGGAAAGCTCCGGCGAGGGCGCGGTGCAGATCAAGTTCACCACGCGCTCGGGCAGCAACACCTTCAACGGCTCGCTCTACGAGTACCATCGCAACCCCAGCCTGAACTCGAACTACTACTTCAACAACGAGACGCTGCCACCCGACCCGGTCGATCACACCGCGCCGCGCAACCGCGTCCTCTTGAACCAGTACGGCGGTCGCGTCGGCGGTCCGATCACGATCCCGCACCTCTTCAACGGTCGCGACAAGGCGTTCTTCTTCGTCAACTACGAAGAGTATCGCCTGCCGGAGCGCTCGCTGCGCACGCGCACGGTGCTCAATCCGACGACGGCGAGCGGCGTCTTCCAGTATCTCGTCAGCGGACAGCTTCGCACCGTCAACCTGTTCACGCTGGCTGCCGCCAACGGGCTGACCTCGACCATCGATCCGACTGTCGCTACGTTGCTGCCTGCGATTCGCAGCGCGGTCACGAGCAACGGCGGCGGCATCACGGATTTGAGCGACCCCAACCTCCAGCGCGCCGCCTTCATCAACCCGGGCGGTCAGGTTCGCTACTTCCCGACCGTGCGCTTGGACTATAACTTGACGCAGAAGCATCACCTCTCGAACATCTGGAACTATCAGGACTTCAACTCGAACGTTGACTTCCTGAACAACGCCGACCCGGCGTTCCCCGGCTTCCCGAACCACGGCAGCCAGGCTTCCAACCGCTTCTCGAACACGACGACGCATCGCTGGACGGTCACGCAGAGCATCGTCAACGAAGCGACCTTCGGTCTCACAGGCGGCACGGTCGTCTTCTTCCCTGAGACGAACACGGCTCAGTTCGCCAACCAGAACGGCGTTAACCTCAATAACGGCTTTGGCGCGGCTGGCATCAGCGGTCTGACGACGACCATCGCGCCGCAGCGCCGCAACTCGCCGGTCAAGCAGGCGACCGACAACTTGACCTGGGTGAAGGGCACGCACACCGCCACCTTCGGCGGTAGTTTCACCCGCGTCGGTCTGTTCAGCCAGATCGCCACCGCAGGCATCGTGCCGGGCGTCACCTTCGGGCTTGGTCCTGCAACCGGCTCGAACGCCGATCCGGCGAACAACGTCTTCGCCGTGGGTAGCAACTTCCCCGGTGCGTCTCAGGCGCAGGTTAACGCGGCGGCGGGCATCTACGCCTTCCTGACCGGGCGCACCACGACGGTCACGAACACGCTCGTGCGCAACGAGGTGTCGGGCAATCTCGCCCCCTTCGGCGATCTCATCCAGCGCGCCCATCAGCAGGAGTTCGGCATCTTCGCACAAGACAGTTGGCGCTTCCGCCCGAACCTGACGCTGACCTATGGTCTGCGCGAAGAGATGCAGTTCCCGCCTGTTGCCGAGAACAACGGCTTCACGCAGGTGAACGGCGGGTTCGCCGGGTTGTTCGGCGTCTCCGGCGACATCAATCACCTCTTCGTGCCGGGTGTCGTCGCCCCGGTGACTACGTTCAATCAACTGCCTCCGGGCTCGAAGGCTTACAACACCGACAAGCTTAACCTCGCGCCGAGCGTCGGCTTTGCCTACAGCCCCGACTGGAAGAAGGGCGTGCTCGGCAAGTTCTTCGGCGGCGGCGGCAAGTCGGTCTTCCGCGGCGGCTTCTCGCTCGCCTACACACGCGAGGGGACGAACGTGCTGCTGAGCGTGCTCGGCTCCAACCCTGGTCCGACCATCGGCAACAACCGTACAACGGGCAGCACCGGCGCGAACCTGCTTCCGTCCGGCTCGCTCTTCCGCAACCCGGCGACGCTCGCGTTCGCTCCGGGACCGTTGTCGCCGGCTTTCCCGATCAGCGCGTCCTCGCTGAGCACCACCAACAGCGCCAACGCCTTCGACCCGCACCTCCGGCTGGGCTACGCCGAGTCGTTCACGTTCGGCTGGCAGCGCGAGATCACGAAGGACACGGTGTTTGAGGCGCGCTACGTCGGCACGCGCGGACACCTCCTACAGCACCAGTACAACCTCAACGAGACGAACATCCTCTCGAACGGGTTCTACAACGACTACGTTAATGCCTTCAACAACCTGAAGGCGAACATCGCCGCCGGTCGCGGGACGAACTTCCGCTACTTCGGACCCGGCACGGGCACGAACCAGACGCCGATCATCCTCGCGCTCCTGACGGGTCAGCCGCAGGCGAACGCCACCAACCCGGCGAACTACTCGAGCACCCTGTTCGCTAACCCGACGCTGCTCGCCACCATGCAGTTCCAGAACCCGAGCGCGTTCGCTTTCGCTAACACGCTCCTCTCGAACGCCAACTTCGCCAGCTTCGCGCCGAACTTCAACGCGACGACTGGTATCCCGACCAACTTCTTCCACATCAACCCGGATGTGCGCGCCGGCGGCGCGTTCATCGTGGACAACACAGGACAGAGTTGGTACGACGGCATGACGCTCGAAGTGCGCCGCCGTTTCTCTAAAGGTCTGCTCGTCCAGGGCAGCTACACCTGGTCGAAGTCCGAGTCGCTCGGCTTCTCCAGCAGCTCCGTGCTGGCTTGGAACAATACGTCGCAGCGCAACCGGTTCCTCGACAAGACCTTCGCGCCGTTCGACATTCGTCACGCCATCAAGGCTGACTACATCTACGAGCTGCCCTTCGGCAAAGGCAAGAAGTGGCTCGACGGCGTCGGCGGCTTCCTGAACGGATTCGTCGGCGGCTGGTCGATCAACGGCACGGTGCGCACGCAGTCGGGCACGGCGTTCGATCTCGGAGCCATGCAGCTCGTCGGCAT
>JAVXVR010000097.1:0-2705 GCA_032230165.1 Acidobacteriota bacterium
TGACCGGGCAGGTGCTCGCGTTCGCCGCCTTCAGTAGGTTCGAGCCACGGCGCGTACTCGACGAGCAGGTTCGCCCAACTGACCTTGCTCCGAGGGTTGGCGTTCGCCATCACGGGCGCGACCGCCGACCACTCGCCCGCGTGTCTTGCCATCAAAGCCGCCGCCCAACCCGGCGCGGGGAAGGCGTGATCCTCGCCGAAGGCAACGACCGACGCCGAAGCCGCGCGCACGCCAGCCGCACGCGCACGCGCCGTCGAATCCACGCGACCGACTTCGACCACCTTGCAAGCGTAGAAGTCTCTGACCGCCGCCTCGTCGAGACGAAGCGACGCAGCGGAAGGCGCGGTGATGACAAGTTCCAACTGAGCGCGCACGCTCTGCGCGCGCAAGGCGCGCACAGTCTTTCGCAGCGTCTCGAAATCGTCGGGCGTGACGAGCACGACCGACATCAAAAGTTCCTTCTCATCGCTCACGTTCGTTTCCCTTTGCCGTCCATTCTTTAAATTTGCGCGCGACGCTTCATCGTCAACCAGCACGACTGTCATCAGTCGCAACCGCGACGACGCGCCGCTCCCGTGCCGAACGCTCCGCCGCGTCGATCACTTCGAGGCTGCGAAAGCCATCTTCCAGATCGGGCTTCGCATCGCGCTCGCCCGTGAGTGCGGCGGAGACGAACGCGCCGAGCGCCTTGGTGAACGAAGGCTCGCGCGCAGGGGCGCGCAGCTTTTCCAGAGAGTACGCGCCGTGCCTGAGCGCGCCGAGCGCGTGACCTAGTTGATTGAGCCGCGCGCCGCGCAAGGTCGCGTTGCTCAGGCGCGGCGGCGGCGTTGAGCGGTAGCGATCAAACGAGAGCTTGCCCGCGCTCCCGTAAACTTCAAGCCCGTCCTCTTCGACCGCGCACGTCGAGAAGAGAGACTGCACCGTCAAGCCGCCATCGAGTCTGAGTTGCAACGCCGCGCAGTCGTCTTCCGCGTGGCGCGACCAAATTTGTGCAGAGACCTCTCGCACCTCTCTATCGAAGACGAAGCGCAAGAGATCGACGTGGTGCGAGCCGAGATCGAGCAGCGCGCCGCCGCCCTGTGCGCGCACGCGCTTCCACGCGGGCTGCCCCTCACCCTCAGCCGTGGAAAAGATCGTGCGCGCAGAGATTAACTCGCCGAGCCTGCCCGCGTGGACGTGCGCGCGCGCCCCCTCGTAGAGCCGGTTGAAGCGGTAGTTGAAGCCAAGCATCCCGACCGCGTGCGGCGCGCGCCGCCAAGCCTCTACAACCGCCCGCGCGTCCGCAAGATTCGTCGCGACGGGCTTCTCAAGATAAACGTGCCGACCGAGCGCGAGCGCGGCGCGTGCCGCCTCAGCGTGGAGCGCGTTCGGCAGGCAGATGATTAACGCTTCGACGTCAGAGCGTTCAAACAGCTCGCGCCAGTCGGCGAACAGCGCAGCGCGCGGCGCGTGTCGTGCGGCGGCGCGCAGTTGAGCCTCGTCGCTCTCAGCCAGCGCGATCAACTCGACGCGACGGTCGCGCGCGAGCACGGGCAGGTGCGCTTGCTGCGCGACGCGACCGCAGCCGACCACTCCGACACGAAGCCGCCTCACCTGCTCTCCACTGTGTAAACGAGCATCTTGTGCCCCGGCGCTTCCCTCACTTCATGCACGAGCCGCAAGCCCGGATGCTCTGCCTGCGCGTCGAGCAGCACGCGCAAGCTCGTGTTAGACAGACTCCGCTCGTTGGCGATGATGAAGTCCGCGCGCTCGCGCCGCGCGCGCTCGACGAATGCCGCGTAGTCTTCCTGCGCGGCGAGCGCGACGTACTCGCCGCCCGCGTAGAACACCGCGACGGGCGCGGTCGCCATGATGCGCGGCGCGGGCGTCATCGTGTGCTCTTTGATCCAGACGGCGGCGACCTTCTGCCCGTGATAGTCGCCCCACTTGTCGCCGCGCAGGAGGAAGACGAACAGTGGGATGAGCGACGCGAGCAAGACGGCGACGACCGACGCGACGACGAGCCGCGAAACGCGCGGAGAAAATTTTCGTGCGTTGGCTTCCCTGATCGAAGCTTCCCGCGTCGCCATTTCTCCCGCCGCGCGCTCCTCCGACTCATTCTCGACAGCGTCTCTTTCATCCTCGCGCACGCGCCCCAGTGTTGCGGCGAGCCAGCCCTCGAACTCGACGATGCCGCGCGCGAGCCAGCAGACCAGGATCGGCAGCAGGGGAACGAGAAAGCGTATGTTCGGCAATGTCACGGCGTAGCCCGCGAGCGTCGCCGCGACGAACGCGGCAAGGTAGAGTTCGCGGCGCGCGCGCACGCGCGTCCAACTTGTGCGGAAGAGTCCGAGCATGGCGAGTGCGACGAACGGCGGCGAGAAGATCATGCCGAGGAAATTGTACTCGTTCATCAATCCCTTCGCCGCCTGCACGAGCGCGGTCACAAAATCCGGCACGCTCGTCGCCGACACGAACTCGCCCGCGCGTCCGTTGCCCTGCCACAGGTGCGCGCGCACGACCTTTCCGCTAATCGTCCACGCGCCCGTCGCGCCGCGCAGGTAGAGCAGGTAAGGCAGCGCGAGCAGCGCAAATCCGCACGCGAGCGCGGCACAGTCAAACAGAGTTTGTTTGAAGGATCGCTCGTCGCCGAAGAGACCTGCGCCGACGCGAAGCGCGATGAGCAGCACGACGAAGCCCACGGCTTCCGGCTTGAGCAGATAGCA
>JAVXVR010000014.1:0-3215 GCA_032230165.1 Acidobacteriota bacterium
GAGCTTGAGCTAAAACAAGAGGCGGGCTTCCACACCTTGAAGGTCATCCAGCAGGCGACGGGCAACAACGCGCGCATCCTCGGTCAGGAAGATCATCTGGGGCGCGTGCGACCCGGCTACGCGGCAGACCTTTTGGTCGTCAACGGCAACCCCCTCGAAAACCTGAAAGTGCTGTATCCTACGGGCGTGGACGTAGTGCGTGATGGCAAACAGATTCACACAGGCGGCGTCGAGTGGACGATCAAGGACGGCATCCCCTACCACGCGCCCACGCTCCTCGCCGACGTGAAAGAGATCGTCGCCAAGGCGCGCGCCGAGCGAAAAGCGAAGACGGCGAAGCCTTAGCGAGCCGCGCACGCCGTTTTCTAGCGCCTCGACAAACTTAAACCCCGAAGGACTAAGTAATCATGAGAAGACTGATCGCGATTGTCGCCCTTATTGTCGCTTCCGCCACGTTTGCGTCGGCGCAAGCCCCGGCTAGCTCGGCGCGCGAGGACTTGTCGAGTCTGCCGGAGTCGCAGGCTATCTTATTCGTCAACACGCGGCGCATCACGAACGAGGTGTTGCCGCGCGTCGTACCCGCGGAGAAGTATCAGGGCGCGTTTGACGAGGCGAAGCGGATGGCGAACATAGACCTGCGCGAGATCGACTACCTGCTCGCGGGCGTGCGGCTGACAGACGCGCCTTCGTCGGGCACTGTCCCCGCCGAGTTTGGTCTCATCGTCCGTGGCGGCTTCAACGCCGACGCGCTCCTCTCGTTCGTGCGCCTGAGCCAGCCGGGACAGTACCGCGACGAGACGCGCGCCGGAAAGACCATCACCATCTTCAAGGTCTCGTTCGACAACGACACAGACAAGGACAAAGGCGCGGCGGCAAACAAAGACGCCGCGACTGCGCCGAAGAGCGAACTGCCTTCGGAGATCGCGGCGGTCGCGCTCACGGCTGACTCGCTTCTCATCGGCACACCCGGCTACGTCGCGGCTGCGCTCGACGCGCGCACAGGTGCGAGCACGCGCGTCAAGCCGGAGCTGGTCGCGCTCGCGCTCGCCAATCAGGACGCGCTCGTGAGCATCGCAGGCGAGTTGCCGCCTTCGGTCTCAAAGTATCTCGACTCGCCGGGCGACAAGGCGATGACGGGCGATCTCTTCAACGAAGAGATGAAGCGGCTCATAGATTCCGTCCGGCAGGTACAGCTTTCGCTCAACATGAACGCGGCGCAGTACGGCGCGCAGGTCACCCTTCGCACCGACATGCCCGAAAACGCGCGCGCCATCAGCGGTCTCGTCGCGGCGGGCGTCAACGCCGCCGAGGAAGAGGCGCGCAAAGCGGCGGCGGCGCACAAGGGTCGCGTGCCGCCCACGCAGACGCAACTCCTCGGCTTGCTCCGCTCGCTCACGAACAGCGTGCGCGACAACGAGCTGCTGCTCAGCATCAGCGTCCCGCAGACGACCGCCGCCGCTTACGCGCACCAGATGTTTGCGCCCACGCCCGCGCCGAAGAAGGCGACGGCGCGCAAGACGACGCGGCGCGGTCGCAAGACCACGCGTCGCAAGGCTTGAGTTTTCGCCAACCTATGAAAGTTTGCGCGCGCGCACACGGGCGGATGTCGGATGCTGTATGTTAGATATCAGTGTCTCCGGCTTTTAACTGACATCTAGCATCTAACATCCAGATCATGGACGAACTAGACGAATTCGACGAAGAGTTGATCGACGAAGAGGCGTCGGCGGGCGATGCGGACGACGACGGCGAGCCGGAAGACGACGACGATGACGACGACTCGGCGGAGTTTCGCGCCGCGCTCCTCTCGAAGCATGAGATGATCGCGCTCATCTCTCTGAGGACGGCGGCGCGCGGCGGCAGGATCGTCCGCGTCGATCCGCGCCAGCCCTTGCCAGCCGCGAAATTCTACGAAGACCCTGCGGAAGCCCTGCGCTGGTTTCGCCGCAGCCTCGCCACTAGTCGCCGCAACGGCTGGGTCGTCGTCTATGACGGCGAGCCGCTCTTCGGCTGATTAGTCGCCGGATTGAAGCGGCTAATCTATGCACGCCTGTTTTACCGAGGTAGCAACCCGCGCGCAACAAGCAACTCGGCGTTGAGGATTGCCGCGCCCGCCGCGCCGCGGATCGTGTTGTGGCTGAGCGCGACGAAGCGGAAGTCGAGCACCTTGTCGGGCTGGACGCGACCGACGGTAACCGTCATGCCGCGACCTGCGTCGCGGTCGAGGCGCGGCTGCGGACGGTCGCGCTCCTCGCGCACGAGCAGGGGCTGCGCGGGCGCGGAATGAAGCTTCAACTCCTGCGGGAGCGACGTGAACGACGCAAGCGCGTCTTTCACGTCTTCGAGGGTGGCGCGGCGCGCGAGCTTCACGCGCAGCGCCGCCATGTGACCTTCCGTGACGTTGACGCGGTGCACCTGCGCGCTCAATGGAAACGGCGCGTGCTCGACGCGCCCATCTTTCAACACGCCTAAAATCTTCTGCGTCTCCTCCTCGATCTTCTCCTCCTCGTTCTCGATGAACGGGATGACGTTGTCCGTCGCATCGAGCGAGGGGACGCCGGGATAACCTGCGCCTGACAGCGCCTGCAAAGTCGTCGCAACGACCGCTTCGAGTCCGAACCGCGCGTTGAGCGGTGCAAGCGCGAGCGCGATCATGATCGTCGAGCAGTTCGGATTCGTCACGATGAAGCCGCCGCTCGCGTTCCGTGCGCGCTGCGCGTCGAGCAGTTGCAAGTGTTCGTGATTCACTTCAGGGATGAGCAGCGGCACGTCCTCGTCCATACGGTACGCCGACGAATTACTGATCACGGGGAAGCCCGCGCGCGCAAACTCACCTTCGGTCTCGCGCGCCATCTCGCCCGGCAGACTCGAAAAGACGAGATCGCACTCAAGCGGCGCGCGCGGCGCGTCAACCTTCAACGCGCGCGCGAACTCCGGCATCTCGCCCGGCAGACGCCACGCGCAAGCCTCCGCGTAAGTTTTCCCCTGCGAGCGATCCGACGCGCAGAGCGCCGTCACCTCGAACTGCGGGTGCCCTTCGAGCAGTTGAATGAATCGCTGCCCGACCGTCCCCGTCGCACCTAAGATACCGACGCGAAGTTTCTGACTCATCGTAACCTCGTGACAGGTGAACCGTGACAGGTGACAGGCAAATCGGTTCGTCTTTCCTGTCACCTGTCACGGTTCACGGTTTACGCCTTTAACGCTTCCGCCAT
>JAVXVR010000041.1:0-4951 GCA_032230165.1 Acidobacteriota bacterium
GCGAGCCTCTGGTCGTGAGTGAGAAGCCGCGCCTCGACGCGAAGACGTTGGGGCTCTGGGATCGAGACGTGTGTGAGCTGTTCGTCGCGCCGAACATTAACGAGCCGGAGCGCTACTTCGAGTTCGAGGTTGCGCCGACCGGCGAATGGCTCGACGCGAGGATTCATCAAATGCCGGACAAGCGCGAGTCGGATTTCGAGTACCGCTCCGGCGCGACCTTCGCCGCACGCACCTCGCGCGGCTTCGTCACGATGACGATGCGCGTGCCGTGGTCTGCGCTCGGCGTCGCGTCGCCACGAAAGGGCGCGAACTGGCGCGCGAACCTCTATCGCTGCGTCGGCGCGGGCGTGACGCGCGGCTACCTCGCATGGCAGCCGACACTCACGCCGGAGCCGAGCTTCCACGTCCCAGCAAAATTCGGCTGGCTGCGCTTCGCAGATTAACCAACAAATTTTTACGTCAACTGTCGCAGGTGTGCCTCGAAGTGCGCGCGGTCTTCGTCGCTCATCTCGACGATGCGGACGCCGATGAGGTAGCCGGTCTCTTCGCCTTCGGGCGGGAGCTGTTCGTAGCGGACGGCAGCGACGAGGATTTCCATACGACCCGCCGGGTGTTCGAGCCGGAGATGCAGCGTGGACTCGTTGAGGTAGCGTTCGCCGATGCGGATCGTGGGCGTGACGAGAGCCATGCCCGTCGTGCTCAAGTCGCGCGTGTGGGCTTCGAGCGACGGCGCGCGGCGCGCTGAATCCGTGAGCCTGGGATTGTGAATCGAGATCGAGCAGGGCAGGCGCAGCAGCTTGCGCGGCGCGCGACGCCGGTTGGCGACGACAGCGCGCAGGCGTCCCACAAGGTTGCGCACTAGCTCCGGCATGCTTTCAATGTGAGGCGCGCGGCGTCTCCGCGTCAAGAGCGCGCACGCACCTTAATCTCTTCCTCGTTGTCGCCCGCGTGGTTTGGGGTCGTTTCTGTTCGGCTCGGCTAAGAGTTGGCGCGATCAGCTTCGGGCAGACGGCGCAGGCTCGCGACGAGCGCGAGTATGGCGAGCGCGAAGGCGACGCCCTTGATCGCGGCAACCCACGCTCCGGAGATCGGCGCGGGATCGGCGATGCCCTGCCGGTTGAAATACAACTGACCAAAGAAGCTCGCGTAGCCCATCCCGCACGCGAAGCCCCACGCCGCCGCGAGGAAACGCTGCCCCGTCGGCGCGTCGCGCCCCGTGCGCCACGCGCCGTAGATGAGCAGCGCGCCGATGATGTAATCGTCGAAGAGCGCGGGCGGGTCGTTGCGCCAGGTGCTCCAACGCCGCACGGTCTCGGCGAGAGGGGCGAGCACTCCGCCGACGTAGGCGAGCCGGCGTGCGAAGTTGATCGTCATAGCTCTCTTCCTCGACGCGCGCCGCGCGAGAAGAAATGGAAACGGCGACTAAGACTTCTTCTTCTTCGCGGGCGGCGGGTTGAAGGGCTTACCATTGTTGTCCTTCTCTTGAATCCCGGCGGCGTCCATGTAGAAGGAGATGCGACCCGTGCGACCGTAGCGCGTGGGTTCGGCGTTCGCCTTGTAGCTCTTGCCGTCGCCGCCGACGGCGAGCGCGAGATGGTAGCCGAGCGTCGTGAGCGTGTCGAGGTCTTCGCGCAAGCCGAGTCTCATGCTCGACTCGCTTTGCGTGAGCGGCGCGAGATCGGCGTAGCGACCGGCGTGCTGCGCCGCGTAGATGGCTTCGGCGTTGGCGAGCTTGACGAGCACCTTGCGCATCTCGTCTTGATGCACGTCAATGCGCGCCTTGAAGAAGAAAGCTTTGCCCTCGCGCCGCACCGTGTCGTAATCCTCGCGACTGCCGACGACCCAGGCGTTGTCTATGCGCGAGACTTCGATCGCCTCCTGCTTCGCGTTGGGCTCCGTGCTGATGACGGCGAAGACGGTCGCGCGCTCCCCGCTGATCTGCTCGCCGTAGATGCCGAGCTGCGGCGGCACGGCGTCGCCCAGCTTCTCGAATTCGGGGCGCAGCTCCTCGAACTCTTCCGAAGTGAGCGAATCAATCGCCGACTTATAGATCGAGAGCGCGAAGGCGTCGCGCACGCGCCGCTCGCGCAGCGCCGTGTAGAAGGCGCGCACGGTCTCGGAAGGCGTCTGCGGTCGCGCGGGCGTTGGTTGAGTCGCCTGCGACTGCGCGGGTTGAGTCGCCGTCTGCGCGGACGACGGCGCGGTCGGTTTCGTTTGCGGCGAGGCGCAGTTAGTGAAGGCGAAGATGAAAAGAGCGCTGGAGAGAAGTGCGCGCGCGGCGCGAGGGTTGGATCGGAACTGCATCGGCGGTTGTGTCCTTCCGGGAAGTCTGGAAGTGGAATGTGCGGCGCGCTCTCGTCGGAGGCGAGCGCGCCGCACACATTATAGGGGATCGGCAGGGTAAAAGCGTTGCCGTGTTAAAGCCTGCTCGTGTCTCGCGGCGAAGGCGAAGGCGATCCCGTGGAAGCGCGCGGGCGTCCGGCGAGCAGAGCCTCGCGCCCGACGAGATAGAGCAAGACCGTCAGGATGATGAACGGGATGAGCGACAGCAGGTCGGCGCTGCCTCCCTCGAAGAACGGGTTGTTCAGCTTCGCCCAGTCGGTCAGATTCTTGTCCACGTTCGTCAGCACGCCCGCCATGAAAGCGATGAGGATGCCGGCGATGGCTCCGCCCGCGATGTAACCCGATGCCATGAGCACGCCGGGACTCTTGTCGCCCTCGGCGACGAGTTGCTCCTCGCTCAGATTGCGGTGCGCGAGTCGCCGGCGCAGTCGTTTGTCCACGAGCCAGCGCACCAGCCCGCCGATGAAGATCGGGCTTGACGAAGAGAGCGGCAGATAGACGCCGACCGCGAAGGCGAGCGAAGGGATGCCTGCCATCTCTAGAACGATTGCGATCATGACGCCGAGCAGGACGAGTCCCCACGGCAGTTGCCGGTTGAGGATGCCCTTAATGATGTAGGACATCAGCGTCGCCTTCGGCGCGTCGTACTTCACCACCTCCGTGCCGTCCGGTCGCGTCTTGTGTATGCCGTTGATGCCGGGATCGACGAGCCACACAGGGATGCCCTGTTCGTTGACGAGGTACTTGCCCGCGGGGCCACCCTCCTCGTTCGTCTTGTGCACGACACGATAGGTGTTCGAGTCCGAGGTCGCCTGCGGTCCCTTCAGCTTCTCCGTCGTCGTCGGCTGCGAAAGGTCTGGGCGCCAAGTCATCGTCGCCTGATCGACGGGCACATAGACGGTCGCCGCATCGTTGAGCTTGAGCAGGATCGGACCCAACACGAGGGCGGAGGCAAGCGCGCCGATGAGGATGGCGATCTGCTGGTTGCTCGGCGTCGCGCCGACGAGGAAGCCGGTCTTCAAATCCTGCGAGGTCGTGCCGCCGTTCGAGGCAGCGATGCAGACGATGGCTCCGATGGAGAGTGCCGTGACGTAATAACCGGAGCCTGTCCAGCCGAGGACTAGGAAGATGAGACAGGTGAGCAGCAGCGTCGCCACCGTCTTGCCGGAGATGGGTTTCGACGACGAGCCGATCTCACCGGTCAGACGCGAAGAGACTGTGACGAAGAGGAAGCCGAAGGCGACGATCATGAGCGCGCCGAGGAAGGCAGTCAGGATGTTGTGTTGCAGACCGAGCTGCGGGAACGCCATGATCATGGCGACGAGCGCGATGACGCCCGCGAGCACGAACTTCATCGAGAGGTCTTTGTCCGTGCGGATCGCATCTTCGGCTTTCACCGTCTGCCCGCCGCGTAAATCCTTCAAGCCCTCGCGCAGTCCATGCCAGATGGTCGGGAGCGAGCGGAAGAGGCTGATGATGCCGCCCGCCGCGACCGCGCCCGCGCCGATGTAGAGTATGTACGCTCCGCGTATCTCGCCGGGACCCATCTGCGAGATCGGCACGGTGCCGGGCGAGAGCGCGTTCGGCAGCGCGTCGCCGAAGAACTTGATCGCGGGGATCAGGACGAGGTAGGCGAGCACGCCGCCCGCGCACATGATCGACGCGATGCGTGGACCAATGATGTAGCCGACGCCCAAGAGCGCGGGAGAAATCTCGGCGGCGATAGAGCCCGACTTGAAGGGCGCGTCGAAGATTTTTTGCGGCGTGTCCTTCCAGCCCTTGAGCGCGACCATTGCGGTCTGGTAGAGGAAGCCGATGCCGAAGCCCGCGAAGATCGTCTTCGCGCCGGAGTCGGTCGCGGTCTCGGCGGACGCGGCAGCCTCAGCCTTCGCGGAGGCGGAAGAGTTCGCGCGCGACTCTTCGTCCGCGCCCGCCTTCAAGACCTCTGCGCACGCAGTCCCTTCCGGATACTTGAGGTAGCCATGCTGCTGCACGATGAGCGCGCGACGCAGAGGGATCATCATCAGGATGCCGAGCAGTCCGCCAAGTACGGCGACGAGCATGACGCGTGTGAATTCGAGATCGAAGCCGAGGATCATGATCGCCGGCATCGTCACGCCGACGCCGAAGGCGATTGATTCGCCCGCCGAGCCTGCGGTCTGCACGATGTTGTTCTCAAGGATCGTCGCGTTTCGCAGACCAAACTTCGAGAGCAGTCGGAAGAATGTGATCGAGATGACGGCGACCGGGATCGACGCGCTGACCGTCAAACCGACTTTGAGGACGAGGTAGAGCGACGACGCGCCGAAGACCATGCCGAGAATTGTCCCGACGATGATCGGGAGAATCGTCAGCTCGCGCAGGTGCACGCGCGAAGGGATGTACGGGTGGAAAGCCGCGAGGAAAGGGTTTTCGGGCTTCGCCCCGACGATGTCCGGGAACTCGTTCGTCTTCGCCACAACGTCGTCAACAGTCGCCATCAGAAGTGACCTCCGACCGAAAAGTTTTGACTTAAAGCGGGGATGCGTAGGGGAGTAATTCGGCTGCTACTTTACACGCGAATTTCGCGGAAATCAAAAAGATTCAACGCGCGGGGCGCAAGCCCGAC
>JAVXVR010000100.1:0-14330 GCA_032230165.1 Acidobacteriota bacterium
CCTTGACTGGATGAAGCAGGTCGCCGTGGTCGTCGCCTTTAGCCTGCTCGTCGCGCTCTCGGCGCAGGTCGTCATCCCCTTGCAGCCCGTCCCCATCACAGGGCAGACGTTCGTCGTCCTGCTTGCGGGCGCGCTGTTGGGATCGCGACTCGGCGCGCTCGCGATGCTCGCCTACCTCGTCGAGGGCGCGTCGGGGCTGCCGTTCTTTCGCGGCGGCAACGCCGGGCTCATCTACCTGCTCGGACCCACGGGCGGCTACCTGCTCGCGTATCCGTTGGCGGCGTTCGCGACGGGCTGGCTCGCAGAGCGCGGGTGGGACAGAAGGTTTCTGACGGCGGCGGCGGCGATGGCGCTCGGCTCTGCCGTCATTCTCGCGGGCGGCTGGCTGTGGCTCTCGCGCTTCATGCCCACGGAGCAAGCTTTCATGGTCGGCGTCGCGCGCTTCATTGTCGGCGACATCGTGAAGATCGCGCTCGCGGCGGCGGTGTTGCCGACGGGCTGGGCGATTCTCGGTCGCCGCCGGGATGCGCGCGCCGATTAAAGCCCGTCGAAGATAGACAGCGGCAGCGAAGAAGATAGAAGCCACTCCGACGCGCGTCGGAGTGGCTTCTTACTTTGTAACGCGCGTGTGCCGACTTTCCCCGCGCGCGTCTCATGTTTCACGCGCGTCTCCTTTTTTCGCACGCGCCGCTTACATTTCGCGCCCGCCTCTTTGATCGTCGCGGCGCGCGCGCTATAATTCGCGAGGTCGCTCCAGATACAAAAGTTTTTCCAGTCGTCTCTGCCCGCCGGTCGCCGCTCTCTCTCGCCGGACGGGGGAAGCCGCTTTCATCTTTCGCTTCTCGTGGGTACAAGAAAGAACAGCCAGCAGGTCGGCGCGCGGACAAACTCGACCTCCGCGGCGGCATCGCGCCGCGCGGCTAAGCTCGCACCTACGGGAGTCGCCCCGCTCCCGCCCGACGAGACGGCGCGACTCGCGGCACTCAGGCGCTGTGAAATCCTCGACACCGAACCCGAAGCGATCTTCGACGACATCGCGCGCCTCGCCGCGCATATCTGTCAGACGCCCTTCGCCTTGGTGAGCCTCATTGACGAACACCGCCAGTGGTTCAAGGCGCGCGTCGGGATAGACGCCGCCGAGACGCCGCGCGACATCGCCTTCTGCGCTCACGCCATCCTCCAACCTGACACCTTAGTCGTCGGCGACACCCTCGAAGACGCGCGCTTCGTCGCCAACCCGCTCGTCAAGGGCGATCCGCACATACGCTTCTACGCGGGCGCGCCGCTCGTGACGGCGGACGGTCACGCGCTCGGCACGCTCTGCGTCATCGACCGCGTGCCGCACGCGCTCACCGACGAGCAGCGCAAGGCTCTCGAAGTTCTCGCGCACCATGCGGCGACGCAGTTGGAGCTGCGCGTGAAGTCGCGCGAGATCGCGGAGGCGAACCTGCGTCTCGGTCGCGAGATGTCGGAGCGCGTGCGCGCCGAGCGCGAGCGCGAGGAGACGCGCGAGCGCGAGTTGCAGACGCGCGCCGCCGCCGACGCGACCGAGCAGCACTACCGCTTCCTCGCCGAGTCGATCCCGCAGCAGGTCTGGACGGCGCAAGCGGACGGCGCGCTCGACTACGTCAACCGCCGCGCGCTCGACTACTTCGCCATCGGCTCGCGAGAAGTCCTCGGCTGGAGCTGGCAACGGATCGTCCACCCAGATGATCTCGCCGATGCGATTGAGCGTTGGAAACATTCGGTCGCCACGGGCGAGACCTACGAGACAGAGTTCCGCCTGCGCGACGGCGCGGGCGAGTACCGCTGGCATCTGGGGCGCGCGCTGCCGATGCGCGACGCGGCGGGACGTGTCGTCAAGTGGTTCGGCACGAACACGGACATAGACGATCAGAAGCGGCTCTATCGCATGGCGCAGGAAGCGAACCGCATGAAGGACGAGTTCCTCGCCGTCGTCTCGCACGAGCTACGCACGCCACTCACGTCGATCATGGGCTGGGCGGAGTTGATGCAGCTCGGTATGTTGGACGACGCGGGCAAGCGCCATGCCGTCGAAGTCATCGAATCAAGCGCGCGCGCGCAGGCGCAGCTCATCGGCGATCTGCTCGACATCTCGCGCATCATTTCGGGGAAGCTCCGCTTGAGCGTGCAGCCCCTCGACCTGCGCCCCGTCATCGAAGCCGCGATGGACGTGGTGCGCCCGGCGGCGAAGGCGCGCTCGCTCAAACTCTCGGCGCGCTACGACGCGCGCGCCACGAAAGTCGCGGGCGATCCAGACCGCTTGCAGCAGGTCGTCTGGAATCTGCTCTCGAACGCGGTCAAGTTCACGCCCGAAGGCGGTCGCGTCGAAGTCCGCGTCGCGCGCGTCGATTCGCAGTCGGAGCTTGTCGTCGCGGACACTGGCACGGGGATCGATCCGAAATTTTTGCCCTACGTCTTCGACCGCTTCCGGCAGGGTGAGAGCCACATGACGCGCGCACACGGCGGTCTGGGTCTGGGATTGGCAATCGTGCGCCACCTCGTCGAGCTGCACGGCGGCACGGTCGCAGTCGAGAGCGACGGCGAGGGACGGGGCGCGACCTTCCGCATACGCCTCCCGCTGCTCGCAGCCGCGAAGTCGAGCCGCCGCACGCGCCAGAAGTCCGAGCGCGACGACCAGCCCGCCTCGCTCGCACGCGCATAAAATCTTAGACGACGATTCGACATGGCGCACACCTACACGCTCAAAGTGCGCTCGCGCGAGCGCGAAGAGTTGGTTGAGTTCACTGACGATGTGCGGCGACGTCTGAAAGAGTCGGGCGAGCGCGAGGGCGTCTGCGTCCTCTTCGTCCGTCACACGACGGCAGGCTTGACCATCAACGAGAACGCCGACCCGGACGTGCCCCGCGACATGCTCCACTGCCTTCGCACGCTCATTCCCCAACACGGCATGGACTTCCGCCACGCAGAAGAAAACTCCGACGCGCACATTAAAGCCACACTCGTCGGCTCAAGCGTGACCGTCCCCTTCTCCGAAGGCGAACTGCTGTTAGGACGCTGGCAAGGGATTTTCTTATGCGAATTCGACGGCGGGCGCGTGCGAGAAATCGTGATGGTAATATCAGGGGGGGCGTAGGAAGTTGTTGATCCCTTCACTCCCGAAGAGGCAGGTATGAATAGGCAAGGAATCTTCTCGAGTTGTTTGGGATTGCTGCTCCTTAGCTTCGCAGGCATTGGTGAGGCACAGGAAAAAAGCCAGCGCAACCTCAGTACCTATACTGATGGCGGCTCTTACGAATTGACTTGGGCTGCGTCAGGCCCGGATGAACTCGAAAAAATAAAAGAGCGTGTGAGAACTTTTATCTGGGAGCAGTGGCAACGTAAGCGAGCGGCGTATATCTCGATAAGAGATTGCACGGAATACCCCGAAGGCTGTGCTGACTCTACTACCCTCACCTTCTATATCGAGCCCGACAAGAAGGGCTCGTGGCAACTCACCGAAGAAGCGGAGCATTACGTCACTGCTGACTTGAACGGCGGCAAAGAAGCGCGTGAGCGAGCCTATTCAGTCATTTTTACCAACGTAGAAAAAGTTAAGCCAGAAGAGGCGGAAACATGCTTTTCGATCTTTTCGTCAAAGACCGAGGGTAAGTCGTACACCTTCCTGCTTCGGTTTATTTACGACAAGTCCAAGAAAGACTTGAGCAGAAACTGCATGATCTTCTGAGACTATAGACTCACCAAGCCCGCGACCACTTCGGTCCCTCGTGCCCTTCATCGCGCAGCCGCGTATCAACGCCCGCACGCAGTTCCAATAATCTTCCGAAGAGCCAGAGCAGATCGGAGAGCCGGTTGAGATACGCCGTGACCAGCGGCGGCACTCCCGGCGCGGATTCGTTGAGGCGCACGACGCAGCGCTCGGCGCGGCGGCAGACGGTACGCGCTACGTCATAAGCCGCCGCTGCCGCGTGCTCGCCGGGCAGAGACCAGTCGGACAAAATCCCTTCGGTCGCCTCGATGCGATGGACGTGCGTGGTGAGAGCCTCGATCATCACGTCGGTCACATACGGCGGCTCACGGGCTGCGGCTTGCGGGTTCGCCACCGCGCCGCTCACGGCGAACAGCTCGCGCTGAATCTCTTTCGTCAGCTCGCGCACCTCCGCGTCCGCGCAGATCGCGCGCGCGAATCCCAAAGCCGCGCCCAGTTCGTCAATCGTCCCGTAAGCCTCCACCCGCGCGTCAGCCTTCGAGACGCGCTCGCCGCCGATCAAACCCGTCTCGCCAGCGTCGCCCGCTTTAGTCGCAATACTCATAGAAGCTCCTTCGGAGGAGAGGTCAGAGGTCAGAGGTTAGAGATCAGCAAAAACATTTCTTCACTGACCTCTGACCTCTGACCTCTGCTTTTTTCACATCGCCGCCAACCTCTGTTGCCTTCTCAGCAGCCACAGAAAAACGGGACCGCCCGCAAGCGCCGTGATCGCACCGACGGGTAGCTCGCCCGTGCCGAGCGCGGTGCGCGCGACGGCGTCGGCGAGCATCAAAAACGCCGCGCCCAGGAGGAATGAGCACGGCAGCACGACGCGTACGTCCTCGCCGAACAATAGTCTCACCGCGTGCGGCACGATGAGACCGACGAACCCTATCGTCCCGCCGACCGCGACTGTCACGCCGACGATTAAGGATGCCGCCGCGTAAACCAGTCGCTCGCTGCGCCGGACGTTGACGCCGAGACTTGCCGCCGTCTCCTCGTCTATCGCGATGAGGTGCAGGTCGCGCGCCGAGAGCGCGAGCACGATCCAGCCGGGCACGAGAAAAATCAACATCCGCCAGAGCAGACTGAAGCCGACCACGTCGAGACTGCCAATCGTCCAGCGCAAAATTTGCAGCGCACGCGAGTAGTCCGTCATGTACTGCACGACGACGACGAACGACGCGGCGATGAAGTTCAAGACGACGCCCGCGAGCAAGAGCGCGCCCGGCATGACGACCGCGCCCGTGCGCGCGAGGCGATAGACGATCATGACCGCACATCCAGCGCCCGCGAACGCCGCGAGGAAGACTACGGGCACGCCCCCCACCTGCGCGCCCGCACCCAAAGCGATGGCGAGGCTTGCGCCGAGCGCGCCGCCGCCTGAGACGCCGAGCGTCAGAGGCTCCGCGAGCGGGTTGCGAAAGAGCGCCTGCAAAGCCGCGCCCACCGCCGCCAGCGAAGAGCCGACCATCGCCGCCATCACGACGCGCGGCAGGCGCAGACGAAAGAAGAGCAGCCGCGTCGTCTCGTCCGTCCAGAGCGACCTCCACTCAATCGGCGCGTAGCCGACCCGCAGCGCGACGACCGCCGCGAGTAAGAGCGCGAGCGCGAGGATCACGAGCGCGCGCAACAGCCGCCAACCCGCCGGATTAGATTGCGGATCGCGGATCGCGGATTGCGGATTCGCAGCCAGATCGATTTCTTCAACTTCCATCCGCGTCATTCTAAAGTCGTCAGCCGAGAACTACGAACTACAAACCGAAGACTGAAAACTTAAAACCGAAAACTTAAAACTGTCTTCTCATTCTGACCAGACGAACGTGCGACCGAAGGCGCGGCGCGCGCGCACCTGCACGTCGTCGAAGACAGAGGCTAACACTTCGTCGCGCAAGACTTCGGCGGGCGCACCCGAAGCCGTGATTGAGCCTTCGCGCATCGCGAAGACTCTATCGAATGCCGGATCGAGCAGTTGCAGGTCGTGCGTCACGACGAGCGCCGTCATGCCGCGCTCGTCGCGCAGACGGCGCAGGTGACGTATGAGCCCCGCGCGATGTTTGAGATCGAGCGCGGACGAGGGCTCGTCGAGGAGCAGACATTCCGGCTCCTGAGCGAGAGCGCGGGCGAGTGCGACCAACTGCCGCTCGCCACCTGACAGCTCCGTCACGCTTCGCGTTTCGAGGTGCGCGGCGTCGATTGCCGCGAGCGCGGCGCGCGCGACCGTCACGTCGCGCTCGTTCTCGAAACTGAAACGCGCGGTGTACGGACTCCTGCCCGTCAGCACCACTTCAAGCGCGGTCAGCGGAAAGACGCCCGCGCTCGTCTGCGGAACATACGCGACGCGACGCGCGCGTGCGCGCGGCTCAATCGAGCGAAGCGGCGCGCCGTCGAAAAGTATCTCGCCGCGCGCGGGCTTAAGCACGCCGCAGAGCAGGCGTATCAAAGTGGACTTGCCCGATCCGTTCGCGCCGACGAGCGCCGCGAGCGTGCCGCGACGCAACTGAAGCGACGCCCCGCGCACCACTTCACGCAGCCCCGCGCCGTAAGCGAAATGCACGCCGCGCGCCTCGACGAGCGCGCCCGCGCCGCGCGCGTCTGTGACCGCGCTGCCCGCGCCAATGTTTGCGTTCGCGCCGCTCACTTCGGAAACGCCTCCGGGTGGATCAGCTCGGCGAACTTGCGCGCGGTGTCGCCGACGCGCTGCGAAGGGTGCAAGACGGAAGTGTCTTGCAGCGCGAAGACGCGCCCCTCGCGCACGGCTTTGACGCGCGCGAGTTCGCTCCACACTTCTTTCGGGTCTTCGGCGAGTTTGCTGTCCTTCGCGCTCTGCGCCATATCAATGATGATGTCCGGGTCGAGCGTGACGATTGCCTCCTTGCCGATCTGCCCGAAGCCGCTCGCGGCGCGCGGCGCGATACTGTCGCCGCCCGCGATCTCGATGAGCTGCACAAGGAAGCTTCCCTCGCTCGCCGCGTAGAGACCGCGCAGAGTTCCCGGCACACGATCCACGATGCAGAGCACACGCGGACGTTTGAGATTCTGTGTCGCGGAGCGCACCGCGTCGAGCTTGGCGCGCGTCTCCGCGAGAAGTTTTTGCGCCGCGTCCTCTTCGCCTACTGCCGCGCCGATCTGCGTGATGCTTGCGAGCGCGTCCTCGACCGTGTAGCTCGGCACGACGACGACGGGAACGCCGAGCGCGTCGAGCTTGTCCTTGATCATCGGCGACTGCGACTGCGTCACCACGATCAGATCGGGCTTGAGCGAAGCGACCTGCTCTAAGTTCGTGTTGCTCCAGCCGCCGATCTTCGGCAAGTTTTTGACTTCGGGCGGGAAATCGTCGTAGTCCGAGACGGCGACGACGCGCGGGAACGCGCCGACGCCCCAGAGCACCTCGGTCGTGCTCGGACTGAGCGAGATGATGCGCTGCGCCGCCTGCTTCGTCGCGTTCTCGCGCGTCCCGGCTTCGTAGATTACACCTCGGCTGCACGCAGCGAGCGCGAGCGCGGTGAAGAGTGAGAGTACGAGCGCGACGCGACGCCGATCAGTTCTCTTTTCGTTCGTGCGTTGACGAGTCATCGTCGCGCGCCTCCTTCTTGAACCCGAATGGGCAATGGCGGCAGCCGCTCTCGCAGCAGTAGCCACGCCGCAAGTGATACTCTTTCGTGAAGACTATCGCCGCGCCCTCGAAATAAAAATCCACGCCCTCGACGAGCGCACCCGAAGGGGCGGCATTATCTTCATCAACTTTCTTTGCGCTCTCCATTTTCTCCGCGCCCATCCGTGCCACCATCTTAAAAATTTAACTGCGCGCCCGCGCGTGCCGTGCGTCCCTGCGTGCGAAAGCCGCTCTCGTAGTATGCGCGCCCGAACAGATTTTCGACGACGCCAAAGAACCGTAAAGAGCGCGACTCGCCGAGCGGAAGCTGATAACTTCCGCCCGCGTCAGCTTTCGCCGTGCCACCAAACCGATAGACGCGACTCGCGAAACTCGACGGGTCGAAGATGGGCGCGAGGTAGTCGCTCGTCGCCGCGAGATCAAAGTTGAAGAAGACGCGACGCCCCAAGTGCTCGGTCGCGACGAACGAGAAGATGTGATCGGGGATCGCGAAAGCGCGGATTTGTCCGAGTCGCGGCGTGCGCTCGTCGCTGTTCGTGAAGGTGTAGGCGGCGCGTAAGGAGAGAGAGCGCGTCGGGGTCGCCTCGAAAGTTAACTCGACGCCGCGCGCGAGTCCGCCGCTCGTGTTGACATAGCCGCCGAAGCGACCGAAAGGATCAGGCTGCGCGACGAGCCCCGTGAAGTCGAAGACGATGGTCTCTTGCAGGCGCGTGTAGAAGTAGGTGACGGAAGCGCGCGCGCGGTTATGTGCGAAGGATTGATCAACTCCGGCGTCGAAGGCGATTGCTCGTTCGGGCGCGAGGCGTGGATCACCGAACGGCGAGTAGCCGCCGAAGAGGCTGCTGAACGACGTGCCGAACCGCTCGAACAGAGACGGCGCGCGGTAGCCGTTGCCCGCGTGCGCGCGCAGCTTCGTATTCGTCGTACGGAAGAAGTAGGCGGCGGAGCCATCGCCCGTGTAAGCCGTCGGCGGTGAGACAGAGTTGATGTTTGCGAACGGCGTGTTCGTCGCGGGCGTAAAGCGCGGCTCGCTCAAGTTGAAAGCTTGCGCGCGGAACGCGGCGGAGAGTTGCAGGCGATCATTGAAGAGGCGCAACTGATCCTGCGCGAAGACGGCGTGGCTGCGCTCCTTGACGTTGACGATGAGATTATCCGCCGCGCTTTCGGGGAATTGCCGGTTGATGAAAGTCTCGCGCTCGAACTCGTAGCCCGCGGTGACGAAGTTCGATGAGCCGACGAGAAAGTCCGTGCGCGCGTTTACGGTCTGCACGCGACCGTCGAAGTCTGTGCGCGTGTTGCCGAAGGGCTCGAAGGCGGTGCCGCCGGGTCCGTCCCGGAAAGTGCCGTTCGTTGTGTTGCCCTGATAAGAGATCGTGTAAGCGAACTTTTCGCCGAGCCGGTGGTTGAAGCTGAGCGCGCCGGAGAAGAAGCGCGTGGCGCGCGCGTTATCGGGATCGTTCGCCGAAGGAATGAAAGTCGCCGCGCCGTTCGTCAGGCTCGCGGCGGGCGTGCCTGCTTCAAAGCGGCGCAACTCCGCGCGCGAGATTGGCACAGCCTTGATAACGCCTGCGGGGAGCGCGCCTGCGACGGGGCGGGGATCGTCGTTGAGTTGCAGGAACGAGTCCGATCCATAAGCGCGCGCGGTGAAAGTCGCTTTGGGCGTCAGACGAAACATGACGCGCCCTTGACCGCTCGTGTTGCGCGACGCATCGTCTCTGTCCACGCCGCGCGTGACGTTGCGGTGCGAGACGCCTGCGCTGTACGCGATGCGGTTCGCATTCGATCCGCCCGCGACCTGCGCGCGCGCGCGAAAGAAGCCTAAGCTTCCGCCCTCAAAGAGAAGACTGCCGTGCGTCTTGCCGCCGCCCTCTTCGGTCACGAGGTTGAGGACGCCGCCGATGGCGTTCGTGCCGTAGAGCGAAGAGCCCGATCCGCGCAAGACTTCGACGCGGTCGAGGTTCACCACGTCGAGATCGCTCAGGTAGCCGGAGAAGTCTCCCTGCGGCGCGCTGGCGTCGCGCAGGCGCAAGCCGTCGAGGAGCACGGCGGTATCCTGATTGCGCAAGCCCCTTGTCTTGATCGAGAAGAACGCGCCGGGGCCACCCAACTGCTGCACACGAAGCCCCGGCACGTCGCGCAGAGCCTCGGCGACTGAATACTCATCGCGCTCTTCCGCTTCGCGTCTCGTCACGGTCGTTAGAGACTTCGAGACTTCATCCACAGCCTGCGCCGAGGCGGAAGCGGTGACGACGACTTCGGCGCTAAGACCCGCGACTTCGAGTTGCACGTCGGCGGTTGCACGCTCGCCCGCGCGCACGCGAATCTCGCGCGCAGGGGCGGGCGCGAAGCCGCGCGCGTCTGCTTCGAGCAAATACTCGCCCGCCGCGAGCGGCGCGAAGCTGTACGCGCCCGTCGCGTCGGTTCTTACAGTCAGGCGTAGCGCGGGAGCGCGCGCGTAGAGTGTCAGGAGCGCGCCCGCGACGCCTGCGCCCTGCGGATCGACGACGCGCCCGCTCACAGAGGCGGTGTCGGTCGTCGCGGTTTGCGCGCACGTGAGCGTTGCCGCAGCGCACAGCGTGATGAGCGCGATGGGCGCGAAGATGTGTATGATGAGCTTGGTGAACGTGGTCTCTCTCATTGTGTCCTCTCGCGATGTCTCGACGAAGGGAGACGACGCGCGAGGCTTTGGCGGGAAGAAAAGGGAGGTGGAAGAAACCGTCTGGCGCGCGGATTTCTCTCCGCCGAAAATGAAACGCCCCCGATCCTGCCGGGCGGCAAGATCGAGGGCGCGTCAGTTTCAGTTTCGATCAAGACGGGGCGCGCGGGCGAAAGCTTTCACGCGCTCACATCTGATCAAACGCACAGACGCCACTCGCTCTTTCCCGGAGCGTAAGCGGTCGCCTCCGTCCTTGTGAAGCAGTCAGCCGTCAGCACTCAGCACTCAGTGATTGAATTACTCAAAAGCTGAATGCTGACGGCTGATTGCTGACTGCTATTTCAACAGGCAAGGTTTCCTGACTCCCGGCTCAAGCTGCGCCGCCCGCGTGCCTTCCCCGCGCCGCGTGGGCGCGAGTGGCGAGAATTTTTGGGCGGCACAATCGCCGGTACACAGTGGCGGGAACCGCGCGGGCTTTTCACCCAACTTCCCTTGTGAGCCCCTCTTGTCGGGGGCTACCTGTGACGGTCAGCCTCGCGCGCCTGTTTAACGGCGTGCGGGCTGAGCAGCGAATGCAATATCTACAACTGGCAAAGAACTGTTAGGGACGAGTTGTCTTCTGCGTAACGGGCGACACCGTACCACTCGCGCGCGCGCGGGGTCAAGGCGCGCGCCACGGCTCAAGGCGTCGCGCGCTTGAGTGCGACTGATTTACGGTCTCTTCCAGACACTGCCGTCCGCGAATTCGATGCGGACGATCTCTATGTGAGCGTCGAGCGCGTCACGCTCCTTTTCGTTGAGCGCCTGAACGCTGACGGTCTCGGTCGGGGGCTGGCGCGCAACGATCGTTAACTCTTTCGACTTACCCGGCGCGATCTTCTCGTCGCTCGTGAACTGTCGCCGCCCGATCTCGTGTGTCGTGCCTTTGTCGAAAAAGACATAGTCCCAATCAACCGAGCGGATCGCCTTCGCGCCGTCGTTCCTGAGCGAGACTTTGTACATGAAGACGTAGCGCGCCGGTCTCTCCTGCTGGCGGCGCACGGCGGCGGTGTTGGCGGCGTCGGCGCGAGCTTCGGTCTTCACTTTATCCACGTCCGACTGACCGCCGCCGCTCTTGGCGATATCGACGCGCTTTTCGTTGCGGACGCGCGTGCGCATCTCCTCGAAGTTTTCGAGGGGACCACTGAAAGGGTCGCGCTCCCAGCCGATGCGCTCCTTCGACCAGCCGGACTTGAGGACGGCGATGCCGGGCGCGTCTGGCGCAGCCGGATCGATCGCTTGCGCCGGGGCGACCGTCCACGCGCAAAAACTTAAGAGAGCCGCGAACAGAAATTTCATCGCCCGCTCACTCCTTTGTTCTAATGATGTTGAAGCATACTCCCGCGCGCACGAGTTATGGAAGACGCAAGGGCATGGCGCGTGTGCGCGAAAAAATTAGGGGCTGAGGAATCCGATCCCTCAGCCCCCTTGGAGTTCGCCGACGCGCGCAAGCAAGACAGGGCGCGTGAGGCGCGGCTGCCTTGCGCGAGCGCGCCGGGTTAGAAAATGTACCTGAGGCTCACGACGATGCGGCGGTTGCCGCCGTCGGTCGCCCACTGGTTGAGGAAGTTCCCGTCGGTCACGGTCGAGGACGGCGTGCCGAAGTCGCGCGTGTTGGTGGCGTCATATAAGTCGGCGCGCAGTTGCAGCCGCTGCGACTCGCTGATGCGCGTGTTCTTCAACAGACCGAAGTCGAGGTTGTTGATGCCGTCGGCGCGCAAGGAGTTGCGACCGGCGTTGCCGACGCGCTGGCACGTCGAGGCGGTCGGATCGGGGCAAACCAGCGTCGCGTAGAGCGCGTTGCCGCCAGCCCCAATCGCGCCGCGCAGCGCGTACAACTGCTCGACCGACATCCGCGAGAGATCGAGCCCGGTGATGACGTTCGGGCGCGTGGAGATGCCAACCGCCGAGGCGAGACCGCCGAGCGTGCCGCTCGGATCGGAACCATTGAGGGGCGAGAACGGCGCGCCGCTCTGGAAGTTGAGGAATGCGTTCAACTGCCAGCCGCCGAGCACGTGCCCGGCGAAGCCGCGCTGCTCGCGGAAGAACGGTATTTCGTAAACGGCGTTACCGGCGAGGCGCAAGGGTCGGTCGTAGGAAGAGCGACCACGGTCGAGCGAGCGGTTATAGGGGTCTTGGGCGAGCGCGATCTCGGCGTTCGAATTGTTAAAGATTTCCGACATCGAGTCGATGAACGAGCTCCACGTAAAGTGGACGCCGCCGCTGAAGCCGCGCGTCAGCCGCTTCTCCATGCTCGCCTGCATTGAGTGATAGATAGAGGAGCCGGAGTTGGCGCGCAGTCGGATCGTGCCGATGGTCGGATCGGCGTTGCACGCGGCGGGCGCGGTTGCCGTGGGCACGCAGAAGAGGCGGCGCGGGTTGCCGTCAATGCTCTCGAAGAGTCCCGTGCCGTGTGAGCCGACATAGCCGACGCGGACGACCAGATCGCGTGTCAGCTCGCGCTGCACTTCGAGGCTGAACGAGTCGTACTGCGGCGAGCGGAAGTCCGGCGTGACTTCGGTGCGCGTGAAGAAGACCGGATCGACGGGGAGCGACTTGTAGGTCGCGAAGGCATTGGGGACGCCCGTGCGGTTGAACGCCGCGACGAACGGGAACGAACTCCAGATGTTGAGCGCGATGTTCGTGTAGGCGTAGTCGTGCGTGCGCGAGTAGCCGCCGCGAAGGACGAGCTTATCGCCGCCGGTGATGAAGTGGAGGACATTGCCGCTACCCGTGCGCGGGTTCCAGTTGAAGCCGAGGCGCGGCTCGAAGTTGTTCTTGTCGCGCGAAGGGATGGGCGTCACCTTGTAGCGCGGGTCGTTGCCGGAAGCCGCCAGCACGGGCGCGTTCTCCTGGACGAGATCGCCGATGGGCTGACCCGGCAGCTCATAGCGCAAGCCATAGGTCAGCGTGAAGTTAGGTCTGATCTTCCACTCGTCCTGACCGTAGAAGAAGAAGTCGTGCCAGTCGAGGTGCAGGATGCTGGCGACGCCGGGCAGGTCGCGGTTGATCTGCACGTTGGCGGTGTCGTTGACGAAGTTTTGCAGCGACGTATAGACGAGGTGTCCGCGCGTCGTCGGCTTGAAGAGCTGCGCGAGTTGGCTGCGGTGAATGTCCGCGCCGAACTTGAGCCCGTGGTTGCCGCTCGTGATCGAGAGGTTGTCCTGCAACTGGTAGGTGTTGCGGAACGAGGTCTGCGGCAGGTTCGCCGCGAGCCCGATGGCGGTGCGCGTCGCGCCCGCGTTCAAGCCCGTCAGACCGAGATCGTTGATCGCGATAGAGGGGATCGCCTCGGCGCGCAGGTCGGAGGCGACCGTCGCGCTCGCGGCGCGCAGGTAAGCGGCGCGACCCTCGTTGACCATGCGCGGGCTGATGACGCTGTTCAAGGCGATGTTCACGCCCTGATTGCGCGAGAGATTCGACGACTCATAGCCCGCCGGGGTGGACTGCCCCGAACCCGAAGTGTTCTGATCCTGGTAGATGTAGCGAGCGTTCAGGATGTTGTTGTCGTTGAAGCGGTGATCGACGCGGAAGGAACTCTGCCAGTCGTCGAAGATGAAGGAGCTTGATCCGGTGAGCGCGCCGAGCGGGATGACGAAGTTCTGCCCGCCGATGGTGATCGTCTTCGTGCTGTTCTGCGCGCCCTGCGAGGCGGGCAGGAAGTTGAGGAGTGCCTGCACCTGCGGGCGAGCGCCGAAGTTGGACTGGAGAATCTGGCGACCGGCTTCGGTCGGCACGTTGACCGTCACGCCCTGACCGAGGCGGCGATCCCACCAGCGCTGGACGGAGAAGAAGAAGAAGGTGCGATCCTTGCCGGAGATGGTAGACCTGCCGCCCTCGCCGAAGCGGGGCAGGGTGAGCGGACCGCCGATGGTGCCGCCGAGCTGATTCTCGACGCGGAACGGCGCGTTCTTCTTAGAGTCGGTTGCGCTCGGGTTGCAGAAGCCCGCGTTCTTGTTCAGGTTGCTGCACGCGTTCAAGGCGTTGTCGTTGTGGAACCAGAAGCCGGAGCCGTGGTATTCGTTCGTGCCTGACTTCGTGATGGCGTTAAAGACCGAGCTGCTGTTGCGCCCGAACTCAGCGGTGAACTGGTTGGTGACGAGCCGCACCTCTTGAATGAGATCGGGGTTGTTCAGCCCGACGACCGCGCCAGCGACGCCGAAGTCATTGTTGTCCTGACCGTCGATCAAGAAGCTGTTCGAGCGCAGCCGCCCGCCGTTCGCCGAGTAGTTGATGCCGTTGGTGAAGGCGGACTGGTTGGACTGGAGTTGGCTCACACCCGGAGCCGA
>JAVXVR010000109.1:0-11892 GCA_032230165.1 Acidobacteriota bacterium
TCGCCACCAGAGCTTTGTCCTCGCCGGCTTCGCCGAGCGTGAGTCCCGGCTGCGCCGAGATGACACCCGCCACGCTGGTGTCATAAGCCACCGCCGACGCGAGCACATGGTTGGAGCCTTTGGCATCCACGACCACCACCGTGCCGGCAGAGAGCTTCTGCGTCGAAGGCACCCACTCAGCCACGTCTTGGTACTTGGCGTTGATGTTGCCGGTGACGGTGATATCTCCGACGACGTGGAGCTTTGTCGCCGGGGCGGTCGTGCCGATGCCGACGTTGCCAGCGTTGGTAATTCGCATCCTTTCGGTGGCAGATGCGGTGGTGCGCCAGACGTGATCTCCAACCCCGTTGAAAACGTCGTAATAGAAACTGCCCGTGCCGGTAGTTCCCACCGCGCCCCACGACCCGTACGCGGTACTACCCATTTTCAGGTAGGCATAGCCGTTATTCGTTTTGGCCTCTATTGATGCCGCGGCGGTGGCTCCCGCGTTGACATTTTCGACCATCCCGATCACTTCCGTGTTCTGACTGTTGTAAACATGCAGGAGGGAACTCGGACTCGCCGTGCCGATGCCGACGTTGCCGCCGCCCGTAATCGTCATCCTCGTATTGTTGTACCCGTTCGTGAAGAAGGAGATGTCGTTGGAGGTCTCGGAGCCGAACTTGAGCGGAACCCCCGCGCTGTGGAAGATGGCGATGTCGTTGAGGCCCGGAGCCCCTGAGAAGCTCGGCGCCGTCACCCCGAAGGAGAGGTACTTGCTCGACCAGTCCAGAGTCCGCGAGACCCCTATGGAGGCTATTGCGCCCGCCGCGTCCGTCCTGTTGAAGGCGGCAATCGTCGTGGCGCCGGCATAGTCTTTTACTATGGTGAGGGGATGTGCGGGCGTCGTGGTCCCGACGCCGACATTGCCGGCGCCGGTGGTGCTGATGTTCCCTGCGGCGTCGGGCTGCGTCCACTGCGCGCGCGCCTCGTGCGACTGGCACAGCACCGCCAGGAAGGCGAGCAGGCAGAACGTGGCGTAACGGGCGGCGCGTGCGCCGATGCGACGGTGGATGTTGATAGTCGCCATCATTTCTTTTCTCTCCGGTGTTTGACTGAAAGATTACTGAAGGCTGAGGAGCACGAGTATCTCGCCCGTGCCGCCCGAGAGCGATTCGAGCGCCTTGCCGATGATGGTGCCGGGCGCGTGAATCTGCCTGCCGCCGATGGTGATAGGCTCGGACTTCATTGCCACTCCCGCCACGTCGCTCGTCACGATGAGGTCGCCGATCTGGATCGGCGCGCGCGTCGCATCGACCTTGACCTTGACGCGTCCCGTCGTCGCCACCAGCGTCTTGCCTTCACCGCCCTCGCCCAGCGAGATGCCGGGCTGCGCCGAGACCACTCCCGCCACCCGCATGTCGTAGGCGGAGGTAGAGGCGAGCACGTGATTGGTGTGTTGCGTGTCGAGGACGACGACCGTGCCGGCAGAGAGCTTCTGTGTGGAGGGCACCCACTCGGCTACGTCCTGATACTTGGCGTTGATGTTGCCGGAGACGCGGATGTCGCCGGCAACGTCGAGCTTCGCGGCGGGCGCCGTCGTGCCGATGCCGACATTGCCGTTAGCCGCCATGATGTGGGTGGGCGCGCCGTTAATGAAAAAATAGACGGGCGTGGCGTTTATCGTGCCGAGCCCCTCGTAGTCGCCGGCGACATTAATAATGCCGGTATAGCGTGCCCCCGTGCCGTTTGCTCCGAGATAGCCCATCAGCCCTTTGAGAGTGCTGTTGTTGTCGTAGAAACCAACAAGCAGATGTTGGTCTGTGGCAGACCCGGAGACTCTTAGTAGAGGGCTGCTTCCGTGGAGATGGAATTGGCTTAAAGGGTTCGTCGTCCCAAACCCGACGTTGCCGGACTGCTGCGTGATGCCTATGTGCCACTTGTTCCCGACGTAGTCGTGCATCGTCCAGGAGCCGTCAGCGTGGTTGTTCAGAGCGAATCTGGGGAGCGTGCCGTTGCTGGTGGCGATCGCGGTGGAGTTGTCGTCGGAACTCGCGACGGTGAACTTCGACGCGACGGCGCCCCCCTGTAAAGGATCGCTGGTGCCGATGCCGACGCTGCCCGCATTGGTGTTATTGATGTGGGAGCCGTTCGTCGCCCACTGCGCCCGTGAGGAACCTGCGTTGAGGAGCGTCATCAACGCGGCGAGTGCCGCGAAGGCGAAGCCGCGAAGCATAGATTTCTTCACTGTTGCATGCATCCTCAGTTACCCACCTTTCCGTAGTAAGTGTGTTAGGTCGCTGCGCGAGCGTCGCGCGACTGTGTGAACTGCTCTTTGTCCCTGCGCTCCGGGACGGCGCTTCAGTAACCGGGGGCGGCGGCAGGCATAGAGGCATCCGTCCGACAGCGAAAGTCTCTCGCCGCTGTCCGGTCTATCGTCGCCTCCCTAGCGGCGATAGAGACTGCCGCTAGGGCCGGTGGAGGTCGGGCTCACCGGCAAAGCTCATATCGTTTGCGCTGGTCTTCTAAGGACTGTCTTCTTCTAAGAAACTGAGGTCGCTTCTAAGAAACTGAGGTCGAATACTTTCTGCGGTAGGAAGAATGTGTGGACAATCACTCGTCCGTTACATCCACCCGCCCTCGTCCACTTCAGTAAACCCCGATAGGTGCGTGATCGGGAGTCAGAGGAAACTTTGTGACGACACGGCAATTTGCAAGCGCTGTGCCGTGTGATAGAGGAGGTGCATGAGTTGCGGATCGTTGTGATTTAGGAAGCCGCGCGTGCCGACGACACCGCTCAGGCTGTTTCAGCATGTATCACACGCCCGACCGTAGTGTCTCGCCGTGCATCACGCCGTAGATAATGCGCGACGATGCCGGACATCTAGTATGCCCGGTACGAACGTGCCCGCCGCCGAGCCTCTGTTGGTATTGCGAAAATCAAATGAAGGCGTGAAGTGCCGCTTTGATGGCTTTCGTTAGGCTGCGACACCAAACAGTCCGGCGACGAACGAGCGCCTACTCCGTTGAAAACGGCTACAGCCGCTCGAAGGGGCGGCTGTAATTTATCGACCACATTGATGAGCCGGACAGGACTCGAACCTGTGACCCGCTGGTTAGAAGTTCCAAGGCAGTACGTCCGCAGCGTACTTTGGTTTGCTGCCACGCACACAAAATCAATCACTTCCGTGCTACTTCATCCGCTGCGTATTACCGCGTATTACCTCGTCTGCTGTTTCTACCAGCTTCTGCGAGTCAATGAATTGGCGCTGCCCTTATCGCGCCCAAAATTCATTGAATCCGACGCCTTTGATAGCATGGTTTTCAAGAGGCTTCCTCTGATGTAAATTGAATGGCTGCGCTCGGCGCGGGTTAATTCAGGCGTTAGACGGCTGTTGAATCTGACGATAGAAGTTTGAGCATGTTTACTGTCCGCAGAGCCAGAGAAGAAGATGCTAAAGTGATATGGCGCGTTCATCTGAGCGCCATCAGAGGTATTGCGAACAGTCATTATACGCCCGGAGAGGTCGAGGCTTGGGCGAGTCCGCGTAAGCCCGAACATTCGCGCGCACGGGGTGAGAACAGGGGCGCGAACCTCACGACCACAGAATCGTGAGATGAGGAAGGGCAACGGGGCTGACAGAGGGTCTCCGTCGCCCTTCGATTTTGCGCCGAGGATGGCTCCGCTCGCCTATTCTTGCCGCACGTAGCGGGTACGACAAGGCTCTGTCGCTGCCGTCACATACCGCTCGACCTCTGACAGAAGGCGCCGCTCGCCGCCGTCTCGCTAGTCCAATCGGTGCTCAATAGCCAGTGCTCCTCTTCGGTCAGGACTCGACCAGCAGCGCGGCGGTACGCGGCCCGGTACGCCTTGGCTGTGCGCTCCAGACTAAAATCCTGAAGCCGCCTCTGGCCACGCCGCCGCAACTCTTCGCGCATGAGGCCGTCCGTCGCTATGCGCGATACAGCCTCGGCGATTGCCTCTACCCGCTGGGGGTCGAAGAGGAGCGCCGCGCCGCGCGCCTGTTCGGGCAGAGAAGTGACCGCCGAGCAAGCGACCGGCGTATCGTGCTGCCACGCCTCGAAGAGCGGCGCGCTGACCGCCTCGAAGAGCGTCGGGACAATGACGAACTGTGCCGCCCGGTAGAGCGCGCCCAACTCCCCACGCGAGACGACGCCGAGAAACTTCACCTGATCCCATAGTCCCAACTCTGACATGCGGCGCTCAATGCGGAGCCAGAAGTCGTTAAGGTGCCCAGTGCAGACCAGGCGCAATTTTATGCTACCGCGGTCGCGGAGCAGTGCCACGGCTTCGAGCAGGCGTATGTGATTCTTGTGCTCCCACGTCATCGCCGGGTAGAGCGCGAACGGCTCGCCGAAGAGATCAAATCCCTCCGCGACGGCGCGCGAGGCTACGCCCGGCTCGACGGGAGTTGATTCGAGCGGCGGCGGTGCCCACGGGATGACCTGAACTTTCTCTTCCGGGATGCGGTAGCTCCGCACGATGTCCTGCTTGACGAACTGCGACGCGACGACGACCGTGTGCGCCGCGCGACACCCGGCTTGATAGATCGTCTCGCGATGTAGAATCTCCTCGCGGCTGAAGAACTGCGGGAAGTGTCGGTGTTGGAGGTCGTGCGGGTTGTAGATGCTCGGCAGCGCGCACCGGACGAAGTTCTGAAACGGGAAGTGGATCACGTCGCAACCCAATTTCTCGTAAAAGCCGTCGGAGGCGGGCACGTCGTAAACCGTCCTTGGTTCGCCGTTCAGCAGTCGCCTGATGCCGCGTAGCGCGGGTCGCAGCGGGCCTAACGAGCGCTTGAGCGATTCCACCGGGTCTAATCTTCGTTCAACTGCGGGCGCGGGAGCGGGTCTGCTTACTACACACAGGCGGGAGTTCAGAAGCGGCTGCAACCAGTCGTGTCCGTCCCAAGGGCTGATGAAGACGTACTCCTCCGCGCCGTCGTCGAGAGCGCCGAGGTGTGTGAGCACGCGCAACACGGTCTCGATCCCGCCCGCGCCGTTGCCAAACTTGATCTGCGCGTTGATAGCGACACGTAACTTTCGGCTCGCTCGCGTGTTCGCCATGACTGCTTTCGGCAAAACGGAATGTTCCCGGACTATGTGTCGGAATTTCTAACCGCCGGACATCGCGCGGCACCACTGCTCAAGGACGAGCGCCTTGAAAGAGAGCGGGCTGGTCAATCCTTGCGGGAACTCACCGCGAGCAAGTCGCGACGCGCTTCGCGGGTTCAAGACGCCGTTCTGCACGAGGTAGCCGTCGCGGAGTTGGTCGCCGTATGCTGCGAAGAGCGCGTCGTGCCACTCCTTCGTCGGCGGGGCAAACCCGCGTTTGGGACGATCCAGCAAGCGCGCGGGCAGCAGGTCTCTGACCGCACTTTTGAGCCACGCCTTCGGCGGTAGCCTGACATCCGTGTGAGCTTTTCGCAAGCCGATGATCGTCTCTACGAGCTTGTGATCAACTAGCGGCAGACGCATCTCGATCGACGACGCCATCCCCAGACGGTCGCCCTGCGCGATGCCGTTCTCCCGCAGGTACGTCGCGCAGACGAGGCGCGTCAGCGTGACTTCGACGTCCTTCCACGGCTGCTCGAAGGTGAAAAGCTCGCAGGCGTCCGCGCCGTCCAACTGTTCCGCGAATCTTTCGCCATAGAGCGAGCGCGCCTCGCGCGACGCCGCGTCAAAGTCCGGCGACAGATCGTAGAAGGGCACCCTGTCCGGCGGCGACGTGCGGTGCTTGCGAAGTAGCCTCAACCCTGATCGCACTCCGCCGAGGTCGCGAGTCCACGCCGACGGGGATTGTCTCGGCAGATCGGCACGCGCGGAGGACCAGACGTAAGCCGCGAGCGCGGCGGGGAGTCGCTTACCCGCCGCCGCGTTTTTGATTAAAGATTCGCGCGCCGCCTCCCGCAGTTGCGGATAGCCCCAGAAGAGCTCATCGCCGCCCTGACCTTGCAGCACGACGGGCACGCCGCGCTCGCGCGCCAGCCTCATCACGGCGTAGTAGCCGTGTCCGGCGTAGTCTGCGATGGGATCGTCGCGCCAGTAGTTCAACTCCGGAAAGAACTCGACGATCTCACGCGTGTCGAGTGCGATTTCATGGAATGGAATGCCGAGTTGTCGCGCGAAGTCTTGCGCGTCGGCGCGCTCGTCCGACTCCGGGCGACCCCGGTAGCCGACGCTGAAGGCTTGCAGCGCGCCGGGGCGTGCGCGCGCGGCGAGGGCAGCGACCGCGCTCGAATCCAGCCCGCCGCTCAGCGCCACGCCGACCGGCACGTCCGAGCGCAGGGTGATTGCGCTCACCTCATCGAGACGCTCGCGTATGAGCGCGCCCGGCTCGCCTTCGAGCGGCGGCGCGTCTTCCATGCTCCAGTAACACGCTTCCGTGATGCGCCACCCGTCAACTTCAACGAGGAGCATGTGCGCGGCGTCGAGTTTACGCACGCCCTTCACAGGCGTCTTCGGCTCCGGCACGTACTGATAGTGGAAATAGAGATTGACGGCTTCGGCATCCAACTCGAAACGCGCCGTGCCGGAACGAACGAGCGACTTCAACTCTGAAGCGAACAGTAGTTGACCGTCGCGCTCGCACAAGTAGAGCGGCTTCTCGCCCATCCGGTCGCGGGCGAGGACGAGCCGCCGCCGCGTGGCGTCCCACAGGGCGAGCGCGAACATGCCGCGCAGGTGTTTGACGAAGTCGAGTCCTGACTCTTCGTACAGATGCAGGATCACTTCGCAGTCGCTTCCAGTGCGGAAGCGATGACCGGAGGATTCGAGTCGCTGTCGCAGCTCGATGAAGTTGTAAATCTCCGCGTTGGCGATGAGCGCGAGCGAAGAGTCTTCGTTGAAGAGCGGCTGCCCGCCGCCTTCGAGATCAATAATGCCGAGGCGGCGCGACGCGAGCGCGACGTGCTCGGCGTGGAACTCTCCCTCGCCGTCCGGACCCCGGTGCGCCTGCGCTGCGCTCGCGCGCGAGACCAGCGACCTCAACTCCGCGGAGGTCGGCTCGCGCGTCACGATGCCGCTGATTCCACACATGGGACTGAAGAGCCATCCTTCACGTTTACGATTCAACTTCTACGCTCATCGTCCGAGCGTCGCCACGTGCATGGAGAATTGTGCGGTCGCTGCCCGCGCGCGTCCCGGAAATACCTGATTGCCTTTAACGACGTTGCGGATCACGTACCCGAGACCAGTCAGGTAAGCTTCGATCTCTTCGGGTCTGTTGCCCATGTCGAAAGTCGTCTGACCGAACTCGAACGCGACGCAGCCCACAGCCTTCGACTCAAGCATGCGGCGCGCTCCCAAGAGCACTTGATGCTCCGCACCCTCAACGTCAATCTTGAGCAGATCAATTTTCGTGATGCCGCCGCGCTCGCAGTAGATGTCAACGGTCGTCGCTTCGACCTCTTCGGTCGCGATGGACTTCACATCTATTCCGTAATCAGCCAGCGGACGCGCGGCGCGCGAATTCCAAGCCGAGTAGCCTTCTTCGTAGATGTTGAGCGTGAGCGACTCCTCACTTTCGGCAAGCGCGGTGTGATTGAGCGTAACGTTGCGCCGCCCAGCTGCGCGCGTGATGGTCGAGAGGCGATTGAAGGTATCGCGGGTCGCCTCGAAGGCGTGGACGTGCCCGCTGACGACGAATCTTGAGAAGAGCAGCGTCAGCTCGCCGACGTGCGCGCCCACGTCGAAGACGATCATCCCGTCGCGTAGATATTCGAGGTAGAAAATCCGTTCGGCGCGCTCCACATCTTCGTATGAGGCGGCGGAAGCGCCGCGCCGCGCGAGTCCGCGCCGCAGACGCCGAGCCAGTGACCTGAGAGGATCGCTCACCTCTCGCCCTCAACGACGCTCAACTCACACGCATCGTCCGTTCGCTCCAGATATTTAACGTCGCACATGATGCTGCAATCGAAGCGATATGTTGCCGCCCATCCTCTACGCGCGTCCGCGCTTTGATAGCGCGGCGCGGATGATTTCGTCAATCCTCGCGGCGCGCGTGGCGAAGGTGTGATGGCGCAGCGTGCGACGCTGCCCCGCAATGGCGATGGCTCTGCGCTCGTCTTCGTGATCGAGAATGTATCTGACCTTCTCGACGCACTCCGCCGCGCTGTTGTAGGTCAAAACTTCGGCGTCGGGTTCGAAGAGCTGCGGGAGATTCGCCTTCCAGTCCGTGAGCAGGCACGTGCCGACGCCGGTCGCCTCGAAGAGACGCATGTTCGACGCGCTCCTGGGCGAGATGTCTATGTGCGTGTTGAGCGCGACCCTGCTGTCGTGCAGTTGTTGGAACATCGGCAACCCGAAGAGCGGCGTGCGCGCGCGGCGGGCGATGCGTTCGTCAACAGCTTGCGACGACGCGGCGTGCGAGTTGTGATGCGCGACCCGACGCAAGAGCGGCGTGGCGGTCAAAAATGATTCGGGCACGCCTACGGCGCGCGCCGCGCGGACGGTATCGAATGCCAGCCGCCGCGCGTTCGCGCCGCGCGGCTCACGGCGCGAAGGATGCCCGATGTCAGACCAGATTTCGAGGCTCGTCTCTTCGATTAACTGGAGGAGAATCTTCTCGCGCTCGACGTGAAACTGATTCTGCTTCAGCACGGAGCCGATGAAGACGAAGTCGGCGCTCGGCTGCACCGTCAAATCAATCTGCTTCAGGACACGCGGGTCGAACGCGTGGTTGATGTGGTGGCTGTGGTGTCCGTCGCGTCGAAACTGTTCGACCATTTCGGGGACGCAGGAGAGAACAATATCCCACGCGCGGAAGACCGACGCATCGTTGTAGGGCGCGCCGCACCAACCCAAGAGCAGGCGTAGGGACGGGCACTGTCCGCGCAGGCGCTCGATGAAGGCGGCGTCGAAAGTCGAATAGTCGGCGACGAGGAGCACGTCCGGGCGGAAGGCTTCGACCTGCGCGGCGGTGATCTCGAAGAGCCAGCCGTCCGCCGAACTGCCCACGCCGCGCTCCTCCGCCCAACGCTTCTGCAAAGGCTCGGCGTTGGCGATTGTGTCGCAGGTTTCGTAGCCCAAATCGGTGAGCGCGTTAGTCCAGAAGTCGGAAGAGCCGTAGCAGTCTTCGATCAACGCGGCATGTTGGACGGAATAAGGCTGTGAGGAGAGCGCGGGGCGCGCGTCGTAGAACTGTCTCAGATAAGTTGGATGATAGACGCCGAGTTTGAGCAGGCGCATGGGCGATGCCTTCGGTTCAAAGTTCCATGTAATAGATGATGTTGCCGGTCTCCGGCTCAACGTCGGTCTGGACGAGACCGAGGCGACGCGCGCCCCTCGGCGAGACATTGTCGGGATGAATCTTCGCCATCAGTCGCGGCGCGCCTGAGAGCCGGCAGATCAGTTTCGCCATCTCGAGCGAGAGGCGCATGAACGAGCCGCCGCGTTGACGCTCGTCTATCAGCACGCCGAAGGAAGGCACCTCGTAGCCTGCATCCCACCCGCGCAGGAAAAAGACGCCGATCAACTCGCCGCGCCAGAAGATGCCCGAGTACACGTCCCTGTCGCACGCGGCGAGCATCCGCTCGAGTTCCGGCTCTTCAAAACTGAAAGCGTAGAAGAAGCGCGCGTAACGGGGCGTCTGCGCCTTCAACATCGAGGAGACCGCCGCCGCGTCTTCGACGACGAGCGAGCGCACGGACAGGTTCTCGCGCTGTGCGGGCATGGCATCAGTGTAACACTGCGTAATGTCTCGAAGGAGAGAAACCGAAAACGGCATTTAGTTCGTCGGGCTGCGCGCGCGGCGCGCCACACACTTCGCGCGCGGGCTGCAAACGCCGTCGGACTATTGAGTATTACCTGCGGACTGTGTTACGCATACCGCAACGGAGTCGCGAGAGATTTTTTGTAACAACCCATCGCCGGACTTGCGCGCGCGTTGGCAGTCGCCGTCAGATGATTTCGCGGGCTTGGGAGGAGAAGCATGATCTTCGGTTTAGGCGATGGCATCGCGACACCGGAAACTGACGAGCACGCGAGCGTTTCAGGACGCAGGCTCATTCCGGTGGCTGCCCCCGTCTTCGCCGGGCGCGAGAAGGAGTACGTCGCAGACTGCATGGACTCTGGCTGGATTTCGTCGGCGGGCAAGTACGTTGAGATGTTCGAGGAGCGCTTCGCCGAGTTCTGCGGCGTGCGCCATGCCGTCGCCTGCTGCAACGGCACGGTCGCGCTGCACCTCGCTCTCGTCGCGCTCGGCGTCGGAGCGGGCGACGAGGTGATCGTCCCGACGCTGACCTTCGTCGCGACCGCCAACGCTGTGACCTACTGCGGCGCGCGCCCCGTCTTCATAGACTCCGAGCCTGAGACGTGGAACATTGATCCGTCGCAGGTCGAGGCGAAGATCACCGCGCGCACGAAAGCCATCATCGCAGTACACCTCTACGGACATCCGGCTGACATGGACGCGCTCCGCCGGATCGCGCGACGGCACGGACTCTTTCTCATCGAGGACGCGGCGGAGGCGCACGGCGCGCTCTATAAGGGGCGGCGCGCGGGCGCGCTCGGCGATGTCGCGGCATTCAGTTTCTACGGTAACAAGATTCTCGCCTGCGGCGAGGGCGGCATGGTCACAACGGACGACAACGCTCTGGCTGCGCGGGCGCGGCTGCTGCGCGGGCAGGGCGTTGACCCGAACAGACGCTACTGGTTCCTCGTCGTTGGCTACAACTACCGAATGATGAACATCCCCGCCGCCATCGGTCTCGCGCAGTTGGAAATGGTCGAGTGGCATCTCGCCCGTCGTCTCGAAGTCGCACGCATGTACGAGGAGAGATTGCGCGGCGTCGGTGCGCTCGGTATTCAGCGCGAGCAGACCTGGGCACGACACGCCTACTGGATGTTCACCGTCACGCTCGAAGGTGAGGCGCGGCATGACCGCGACCGTTTGGCGGCGCGCTTACTCGATGCGGGCGTCGAGACGCGCCCGGTGTTTCACCCCGTGCATCTCCTGCCCCCGTATCACGAGCCGTCACGCGACGGCGAGTACCCGCAGGCTGAGCGCGTCGCGCGCGCTGGTCTCAGCTTGCCGACGTGGGCGGGGCTTGAAAGTGAAGACGTGGCTTACGTGTGCGACTGTCTGGCACGCTGCATGGAGTAAGAGTCGCCGCGACTGCCCGGCGTCATCAAGCGTTTCATCTCTCCGGCAAGGTGATGCTGTGGAACGAAGAACCTTTTCGATCATTACGCCGACTTTCAACTGCGGACGAAAGTTGCAGAGGACTATCGAGTCCGTGATCTCGCAGCGCAGGGACTTGTTCGAGTTCATCGTTGTTGACGGCGGCTCCTCCGAGGATACGCTGAACATCATCGAAAAATACTCGCGCGAGCTAATCGTTTCGTCTGAGCCTGACCGGGGGCTTTACGACGCTTTCAACAAGGGCATAGAGAAGGCGTCGGGTCGATACCTGTACTTCCTCGGGGCGGGTGACCGCTTGCGGGCGGGCGTGCTTGAAGAAGTAGATCGGCTCGTCCCCACAGACGACCGAACTTTTCTCTATGGCAGCGCGTATCTCATGCGCCTCGGCGTCGTGCGTACGGGGCACGAGATTGGCAAGACGCACCTCAAGCACTGGAACATCTATCATCAGGCGATATTTTACGGGCGGGAAATCTTCGAGACCGTGGGCAAGTACAGCCTAGATTACGAGGTATATAGCGACTGGGAGATGAACATGAAGTGTTTCGGCGAGCCGCGCATCCCGAAAAAGTTCATGCCCCTCGTTGTCGCCGATTACGAGGGGGGCGGGGTGAGTGAGATAAAGACGGACGCCCGATTCAAGAAAGACCGCCCGCGCCTTGTGAGGAAACATTTCGGGTGGCGGGAGTACATCACACTTTGGACAGACCCGCTCAGAGCTCGTCTCTCCACGCAAAGGCTAAAAATGA
>JAVXVR010000125.1:0-3181 GCA_032230165.1 Acidobacteriota bacterium
CGTCCACGGCAGAGCGCGGTTACGAAACGGCTGGCTCGCAAGGTTGAGGTGTTTGATCACTATCTTCTCTTACAGTCTCGTTCGTCGGGGATCGTCGAGCAAGGTCGGGCAGCTTCACTCAAGCCGAAGTGAAAAGCATAACCCGTCGTGCGGCGGAGGCGCAACCGACTGAACCGTCGCGCGACGCGCGGGCACAAAAAGCGACCCCCGCGAAGCGTTTACACGCCGCGCGGGGGCTCGAAGTTGCAGAATTGTACTCGCTGACGCTGACTTACTGGCGCGGCGGCGCGCTCGCCTGACTGATGACGCGCGAGTTGACGACCTTGCCCGCCGTGTCGAGCGTCAGCTCGATGACGGCGCCGCCCGCGTCGCGCACACGGCGCACCGTCTGCCCGGCGCTGTTCGTCGTCTCGCCTCCCATCCTCGTCAAATCGAGTACGTTGCCGACCGTGCGCTGGTTGACGATGTTGCCGGTCGAGTCGAGCGTGCGCTCGACGATGTTGCCGGTGCGATCAACGGTGCGCTGCAAGGTCTGCCCCAACGTGTTGACGGTCTGACTCAAGAGTCCGCCCGGCTGCGCGAGATTGTTCACGGTCTGACCGAGCGTGCCGACCGTTTTATCCACGACGCCGCCCGGTTGCAGCGCGGTGTTTGCCACGCCGCCGACCGTGCCCACCGTGTTATCTACGCTCTGCAAGAGTCGTTCGAGGATTTGCGGGTTGCGATCAATAGTGGTCAGCGTGCGATCAATGATCGCCGCGACGTTGTCGAGCCGCACTTTCAACAACACTTCGGCGCGCACGCCTTTGATCGTGAGCTTCACCTTGTCGATGCTGGCGTCCGCGCCCGCCGTTAAGGCGAGCAGGTTGGCGAGTCGCGCGTCGAGCGAAACTTTCGCGTGCAGGTTTTCGACTTCGAGTGTGATCTCATCCACCGAGAGATTCGGCACGTCGAGCAAAACGTCCGGGTCTCCGCTCGCCGCCTCGCGCTGGCGTCGCGCGCTCGCGTCGCGCTGCCGTTGCATATCATCCTGCGAGAGCGGGCGCACTGTGGGCACGGGCGACGGGCGCGAGGTGGGCTGCTGCTGAGCGGCGCGCGTCGCGGTCGAGCGACCCGTGATCGAGGCGTTGTCGTCGCCGCGCGTGAGCGTCGTCGTGTCGGGCGTCGGCGTCTGAGAAAAGACGCCGACGCCGAAGGCAAACACGAGCGCGAGAAGCGTGCAAGCAAGTTTGAGCATTTTAGTCACGGGCTTTTCTCCTCCGAAAAAGTTTGATGAAGGCTTCGTTCGTCTGACCATCGGGAAGATGGAGCGGACGACGCGCCTCTATCGCACAGCAAGTTTGAGGGAGAGCACAAAACTCCAGAGCAAAAAATTTCAAGGTACGCTCGGCGGCGTCTCCGTCGCCGGCGCGCGCCGCGCGTCGAGCACGCGGCGCAGGGCGTCGAGCGAGGCGCGGAAGCGGACGTGCCCGCGCACGTTTCTAAGCAGCACGTCTATGCTTTCGGCTCCGACCTCAACGCCTACGCGCAAGGCGAGACCGCGCGCGCTCTCGTCGCCCGCCGACACCTCGGTCGAAGCGAAGAAGTTCTGCTCCGTAATGCGCCGCTCAGCGATGTTGAGATCGAAATCCTCATCCGCCTCGCCCCGCGCGTCCGTCTGAGCGCGCACAGGGGTCGGAGTTTGCGCGCGAGGCGACTGCCGCACGACGCCGCGCGGCAATGTCGCTTGCGTCGCTTGCGTCGCTTGCGTGGCTCGCGTCGCCTGTGCCGCGCACAAGGCGGCGCATGCGGCGATCAACAGCGCAGCCGATACGATCCTCGCGCCGCGATTCATCCAGACCTCCTCGCTCCATGCGCTCTCGCCTTGCGCTTCGGCGCGACTCGACCGCCGCCCGTGCGCGAAGACGGAGACGAAGAGCCGACCGCAGGCTGTGCGGTCTCGTTCGGCGTCGCAGCCGCGCGCACTTCGCTTCCCGTCGCGGCGCGCGCCGACGCGGCGTCCGGCTCAGTATTGATGGTTGATGAGTTGCGCGGCGCATCGTCGCTCGCCGGAATTTCGCCCAACGCTTCGGCGACGATGCGCTCGATGTCTGCGAAGCGGCTGACGATCTTCAGACGGATGCCGATGTCGCGGTAGGTGACACCGGGCTGGACTTGCTGCGGCAGGTTCGTCCGCTCGGCGCTCCACTCGGTCTCGCGCCTGGGCTTGCCGGGAAACTCGACGGTCGGGTTCGGCACCACATCGAACCTCAACTCCTTCGCCTGCACGTTCGCGATGATGACAAGGTCGGCATCCTCTTCCGGCACGGATGGCGACGGCGCAGACTCAGGCGATGGCGCAGGCGCGGTCGAAGTGGACGACGGCGCGGAGGACTGCGAAGCCGTCCGTGCACGAGACGTTTGCCCGGGCGACGTTGGCGTGGACGCCGCGCGAGTACGGCGCGTCTGCGCGTGGATGGTCGCCGCCGTGGCGAGCGCGCAGAAGATCGCCGTGATGCAAAGTTTGGGGAGTGCCGTGGCGCAAAGGTTGAAAAGTCGCTGCGCTGTTCTCTTCGACATGGTCAATGCCTTCGGTCGCGTGCAGTGCGCGCGCGAGTCGCGCTCAGACCTGCATGCATGAGTGGGGGCTCTCGATTGCTGGGAACTTCCGGGGGTTATAGCGTGGCGCGCATCATATCAGATTCCGTGCTGCACCCTTCAACTTTAGTTTTGTCCAAATTCTGTCTTTTGCGTGGCGGGCGGCGCGGCTGATTCGGAGTTCGTGACGGAGTTGGCGCGTCGCGGCGGCAGCGTGCCGCGCTCTTCGCCGGTCGCGCCCTGCGAGTAGCAGAAGGCGCTGACGCGATTGCGACCCTGATGTTTGGCGTGATAGAGCGCGGTGTCGGCAAGCTCGATCAGCTCGATTGGATCGCGCGCGTCGTCGGGGAAGGCGGCGACGCCGATGGAGATCGTGATGTGGAACGTGGGCTCGCTCTCGACCGTCGGGGTCGCGCCGCGCCGCACGGCGGCAAACTTGCGCGACTCGATGGCGTGGCGCACGCGATCCGCCGCGACGAGCGCCTGCGCGCAGTCAGCGTCCAAGAGAAACGCGGCGAACTCCTCGCCGCCGAAGCGCGCCGCCACGTCGCCCGCACGCAGCGCGCGCGTGATGAGATGACCGATCTCTTCGAGCGTCTGACTG
>JAVXVR010000138.1:0-8989 GCA_032230165.1 Acidobacteriota bacterium
TGCCCAGCGTGCGTAGCCTTTGATGTCAACAAGCCAGTAGCAGGCGGCGAGCAGTTCGAGCGCCATCCCGGCGGTCAAGACGACGTAAGAACTCGTCCACAGAGCCTTGTTCACAGGGAACCAGAAGTCCCAAGCCCAGCCGACGACCAGACAAATCGTGCCCGCGACGAACATCAACGCCACCTTCTCAAGCGGCGCGCGCCGCGAGCGCAGCAGTTGACCCGTGAGCACGCCGCAAAGCGTCGTCGCGATTGCCGGGATCGTGCTCAACAACCCTTCGGGATCGTAGAGAGGTTTCCACGTGTGCCTGCCGAATATGCTCCGGTCAACATAGGCTGCGAGGTTTCCCGCCATGCTCAAATCGCCCGCGCCGTAGCCGGGCACGGGGATCAACTTCATGGCAGCCCAGTAGAGCAGGAGCAGCGCGACGACTATCGCTGACTGCGCCCGCCACTTGGTGTTAAGGAAGATGATGGCAGCGATAAGGTAGCAGACGGCGATGCGCTGAAGCACGCCGGGGATACGGAACGTCGCGGGGTCGTTGTAGGGGAAGGCTGAGAGTACGAGCCCGACGGCGAAGATGATGAGAGTGCGGCGAACGATCTTCAAGTAGAGATCGCGCTTGCTCCCGCCGCCCTCGGCGCGGCGCGCGAGCGCGAGCGTGATCGAGACGCCGACGATGAAGAGGAAGAACGGGAAGACGAGATCGGTCGGCGTCAAGCCGTCCCACTTCGAGTGTTCGAGCGGACTGTAGATGGCGTCCCACGTGCCGGGGTTGTTGACGAGGATCATCCCGGCAATGGTCAGCCCGCGAAACACGTCGAGCGAAATCATGCGCCCCGTCGCGCGCGTGCCCGCGTGCTCTCCGGTCAAGGCATCCATCGCGTCCATCCCCTTTCGATCACGCTCGCTTTGCCATCACCTTACTTATTCGCTCAGACACTCTTCGACGCACCTTCGCAAGTCATCGATCATCTCGCGTGCCCTCTCTTCTGTTTCAGCCTCTGCGACGAGGCGTATGATCGGCTCGGTGTTCGAGCCACGGACGAGCAGCCAGCCGTCGGGCAGCGTCACACGGACGCCGTCGCGCAGGTCTTGCGGATAGCGCGCGAACTCGCCGCGAACTTTTTTCAGAACCTTACCGATGCGATCCGAGCGGCAGGCAAACTTCTCTTTCAACATGAAGGAGCGTGGCAGCTCACTGACCAACTCCGACACCGTGCGCCCCGTCGCGGCGAGCAGGTGCAGGACGAGCGCCATGCCGACGAGACTGTCGCGCGCGAAGTTGATGCGCGGGTAGATGACGCCGCCGTTGCCTTCGCCGCCGATGACCGCGCCGCGTCGCTGCATCTCCTCCGCCACGTTCGCCTCGCCGATCTTCGAGCGGTAGATCGGACAGTCGTACTCGCGCGCCACTGCGTCGAGCACCTGCGTCGTGGCGAGGTTGGCGACGACCGCGCCACGCTCTTTCGCGAGCACCTGGCGCGCCGCCAGCACGAGTGTGTACTCTTCCCCGATTGGCTCGCCGCGTTCGTCCACGACCGCTAAGCGATCTGCGTCCATGTCCTGCGCGAGCCCCACGTCCGCGCCGCGCGCGCGCACGGCGTCGCGGAGCGCGCCGAGGTTTTCGGGCACGGGCTCTGCGCCGCGCGGGAAGAGTCCGTCGGGCGTCGTGTTGATCTGAAAGACTTCCGCGCCGAGGGCTTCGAGCAGTCGCGGCGCGACGATTGAGCCCGCGCCGTTGCACGAGTCCACGACGACGCGCAGCTTGCGCGCGCTCGCAGGCAATGTTCCGAGCGCGTCAATAATAGCTTTGATGTGCAGGTCGAGCGCGACAGACGAAGGTTCAACCGAGCCCATCTCCGAACCCGGCACTTTCACGTACTCGCCTTGATGATAGATGTCGAGAAGTTGGCGCGCCTGCGCGGCTGTGAGGAAGAGACCCGCCGAATTGACGAACTTGAGCGCGTTCCACTCCGCCGGGTTGTGACTCGCCGTGATGGCGATCCCGCCGCGCGCCGCGCGCCGACGCACCATGAGTTGCACGGTAGGCACGGGGCACACGTCCAAGTCGATGACGCGGCAGCCGGTCGAGAGCAGACCGGCGACGACCGCACGCCTGACCATCTCGCCCGAGGTGCGCGTGTCGCGCCCGATGACGATGGCGCCGTGCCCGACGTAGGTCCCGAACGCCTGCGCGAAGCGCGTCAAGAGCGTCGGCGTCAGCGACTCACCGACGACGCCGCGCACGCCGCTGATGCCGATCTTGAGCGTGGGTATGGCTCGCATGAGAATCAAATGCGGAATGCGGAATTAAAGGCGGAAGAGGAATTGATCTTTATTCATCATTCCGCATTCATCATTCATCATTTCTTCAGAAGTCGCACGGCGACGCCAGCGCGGGCACGGGCGCGGGCACGGTGTCACGGAATTTGATGGACTGTCGGCGCAGCGCCGCCACCTTCGTCTCGACCTCGGCGGGCGTGAGCGTGGTCTTCGCCTCGAAGAAGACCCAATCTATGTCCTCTTCATATTGGCGCGCGCCTTCGACCTTCGCCGCCCCGTCCTTGATGAACCAGAGGTTGAAGTTGATCGACATGAGCGACTCCGGATAAAAGCGGTCACCGTGCTCGACCTGCTGCACGCCGTCAACGAAATATCTGACCTTACCATCGGCGACCTGCGTGATGAGCGTGTGCCAGCCGGCGCGTGTGCCGTGCGTCATGTTGAAGACGTTGTCCTTCTGCCAGTTCGGCTCCGGGCTAAAGGTCTCCCACGTCGTCTCGTACAGAGTGGCTCCGGCGACGCCCCAGCCGCCGTTTGGCAGGTACTCGAAATCCAGCTCGCTGTAGTCCGCGTCCATCGGCGCTTTCAAAGGGCTGATGGTGTAGAAGCTCTCGACGATCTGATCGCCCCCGTGCCCCGCGCGCGGCTCGTCCGTGAAGCGCACGCGCGCGGCGTAGGTGCCCTCCAAGTATTTTCGCTCGTGGCAAATCTGCGTCTGCTTCGTGTGTTCGCCCGTGCCGTCGGTCGAAGAGGTCATGCGCAGTATTCGGTTGCGCGGCGCGCTCGCATCCTTCAGAAAGGTGACGCCCTCGCGCCACCACGTCGCGCCCGGCACGCCGGGCCACCCCGCCACCGTGCGGACGATCCAGCCGTGCCGCGTCATCTGCGACTGATCGGAATAGCTAAAGTCGTCGAACATGATCTGCGCGCCGGACTTTGAACCTCGCGCTGCTTGCCGCGTCACAGTCTGAGCACGACTGTCAGTCGCGGCGAGCAAGAAGGCGGCGACGCACAAGATGATCGCGAATAGCGTCGTGGAACTTTTCAACAGCGTCGTGGAACTTTTCATAAGATATCACTCCAAGATTATTGAATGTCACTTGCCCAGCACGTCGCGCGCCGAATCGAGCAACTCCTGCGCGCGCGCCGCGTCTTCCGATTCGGCGATGATGCGGATCATTGATTCGGTGTTTGAGACGCGGATGTGTACCCAGCCGCCGGGGCGCGTGATCTTGATCCCGTCCGTCTCGTCGTACCCGACGCCCTCGCGCTCCAGCTCGTCGTACACGCGCTGCATGAGAGAGTAGATGCGGTTCGGCTCGACGGCGACGTTGTGCTTAAGCATCGTGAGTCGCGGCAGAGCTGCCGCCAGCTCCGACATGCGCTGACGTGTGCGCGCCAAGTGTTCGAGGATCAGTCCGATTGCAGCCGCGCTGTCGTGCGAGAGCTGCACGCGCGGGACGACGACGCCGCCGCTGCCTTCGCCGCCGATGACTGCGCGCGTCTCGATCATCGCCTCGGAGACGAAAGCCTGACCGACCGGCGTGCGGACAACGGTCGCGCCGTGCCGCGCGGCGACGATATCAACCGCGCCGCTCGTCGAGACGTTCATTACGACCGTGCCCGTCTCGCGCCCCAGTTGAATCTCGGCGCACACGGAGAGGGTCGCCTCTTCGGAAAGTATCTCGCCGTCTTCCGCGACCAACCCCAGCCGCTCGCCGTCGGCGTCGAGCGCGAATCCTATGTCGGCATGACCGGCGCGAACCACGGCGCGCAGTTGCGCCATCGTCTGCCGACGGGGTTCGGGCGCGTGCGGGAACGGCGCTGTCGGGTCGTCGTTGATCGCGAGCACTTCGCAGCCGAGCTCGCCGAGCCAGCGCGGCGCGAGCAGCGAGCAAGAACTGTTGCAGCAATCCACGGCGACCGTCAAACGTCGCGCGCGTATCGCTTCCGTATCGAAGGCGAGAGAGAGAGTCTCAAGGTGATTGGCGATGGCGTCTTGCTCTTCGACGCGGCTTCGAATGCGCTCCCAAGTGGCTTTGTCGAACTCAGCCTGATGATAGATGTCGAGCAGTTCGTCCGCCTGCGGCGCGTTCAGGTAGAGACCGTCGCCGCGCACGAACTTGAGCGCGTTCCAGGGCTCAGGGTTGTGCCCGGCTGTGATCGAGATGCCCCCTTCGGCGTCGAGCCGACGGACGGCGAGTTGCAGGCTCGGCGTCGGGCAGATGCCGAGGTCGATCACCTCGCAGCCCGTTGACAGGAGTCCGGCGAGCACGGCGGAGTGCGCCATGGGACCAGACGAGCGCGTGTCGCGGCAGACGAGGATGCGACGCGAGTCGAGGTACGTGCCGAAGGCTTGCGCGAAGCCGACGACCAACTCGGGCGTGAAGGTTTCGCCGACGACGCCGCGCACGCCACTGATGCCGATCTTGAGCGAGTTCATGCTGCGGGGCGCGAGGATAGCAGAAAGGAAAGACGCGGGTCACTGAAAAACTTTCAACGAAGGCGCACGGTCGGCGCGCGCCAAAGTTTTGCTTGCCTAGCAAAAGTTTTGATTGACAGTCGGTGCGGTCTGTTTTAATGATGAGCCTTCGATCCAAGTTAGTCCCGAACACATCCGGTGATTCATACCGGATAAACGTTAGCGTCCGCGCGCACACGAACGTCAACTGAAATCGTGTTGCTTCATTCAACTCGTCGAGGATCACATGAGAGCAAACGGCTACGTCTCAATTCTTCTCCTCCTGTCCTGCGCTCTGAAAACCGGCGCACAGACCGGAGGCGTGAACGCATCGCTCGTCGCGACTCGGCACAACCTGATGCCCACGCCAGCGTCCGTGCGCTTCAATGCGGGCAGGCTCGCCGTCAACAAATCGTTTACGATCGCCGCGAAGAGTTACGTTGACGAACGCCTGCGCTCAGGCATCACGCGCGCGTTGCACAGGCTCGAAGGTCGCACCGTGCTTGAGCTGCCGCAGGGGCTCGCCGCCGACGCTACGACTGCGACGCTTGTCGTCGAGTGTCAGAAGCCGGGGCAGACTGTTCCGTCGGTAGAGGAGGACGAATCCTACTCGCTCGAAGTGACGGACAGGCAGGCTGTGCTTCGCGCCCCAACGGTCGTCGGCGCGCTGCGCGGGTTGGAGACTTTCCTGCAACTCGTCGAAGGCGACCGCGAAGGCTACTTCGTCCCGGCGGTGCAGATTCAGGACGCGCCGCGCTTTCGCTGGCGTGGGCTGCTGATTGACGTGGGGCGACACTACGAGCCGCTGGAAGTCTTGAAGCGCAACCTCGACGCGATGGCGGCGGTCAAGCTCAACGTCTTCCACTGGCACTTGACGGAGGATCAGGGCTTCCGCATCGAGAGCAAGAAGTTTCCGAAGCTCACTGGGCTTGGTTCGGACGGACTTTTTTACACGCAAGAACAGGCGCGCGAGATCATCGCTTATGCGCGCGAGCGCGGCATACGCGTCGTGCCCGAGTTCGACATTCCGGGTCACAGCACGAGCTGGCTCGTCGGCTACCCCGAATTAGGGAGCGCGCCGGGACCATACACGATCGAGCGCGGCGCAGGCATCTTTGAGCCAGCGCTCGATCCAACGAACGAAGAGGTTTACAAATTCTTAGACGGCTTCCTCGGCGAGATGGCTGCGCTCTTCCCAGATGCCTACCTGCACATCGGCGGCGACGAGAACGAGGGCAAGCAGTGGGACAGGAATCCTAAGATTCAAGCCTTCATGAAAGCGCACGGCATCAAGGACAACCGCGCGCTGCAAACCTACTTCAATCAGCGACTCCTTAAAATTCTGACGAAGCACGGCAAGCGCATGATGGGCTGGGACGAAATCTTCCAACCCGATCTGCCGAAGGACGTGGTCATCCAATCGTGGCGCGGACCCGACTCTCTGGCGGACGCGGCACGCAAGGGCTACGACGGCATACTCTCCGCGGGCTACTACATCGATCTCATCTACCCTGCGTCCGAGCACTACAAGGCAGACCCTCTGCCTGCGGGCAACACGCTGAGCGCCGCGGAAGCCGCGCACGTCCTCGGCGGCGAGGCGACGATGTGGAGCGAGTGGGTTTCACCGGAGACGATAGACTCGCGCATCTGGCCCCGCACCGCGACAATCGCCGAGCGTCTCTGGTCGCCGCGCGAGGTGAACGACGTGGAAGATATGTACCGACGCCTCGCCATCGTCAGCCTCCAATTAGAAGAACTAGGACTGATGCACAAGCGGAATCAAGCGATGATGCTCCGTCGCCTCGCGGGCGGCAGAGATTCCTGGGCGCTGCAAACGCTCGCCTCCGTCGTCGAGCCCGTGAAGGAGTACCACCGCTATCAAGTGCGACCGCAGACGATGCTCAGCCCTCTGACCGGACTCGTTGACGCGGCGCGACCCGACAGCGACGCCGCGCGACGGTTCGCGAACGAAGTTGACGCTCTGCTCTCCGACGCCCCGCGCTTCGAGGCTCACTCGCAAGACATTGAGAAAACTTTGACGGGGTGGCGCGACGCTGGCTCGCAGTTGGAGGCGTTGATGGACGGATCGCCGTCGCTCGCGGAGGCGAAGCCGCTCGCAGGGGATTTGTCGCGGATGGGCGCGGCGGGTCTCGAAGCACTGTCATACTTGACGAAGGGCATCGCGCCTTCCCCAGCGTGGCGCGACTCGCGCCTCGCCATGCTCGACGAAGCGGCGAAGCCGAAAGCGGCGCTCGAGTTCCCGGCTCTACCGAGCCTCAGAGAGCTGATCGTCGCGGCGTCCGAGCTGCCGCAGCTCAAGTCTGCGACGCCTGCGGACTGGCGCAAGCGCGTGCGACAGCTCGCCGCGCCCGCCAAGCAGTAGCCCGACCGTGAGGCCATCTGAGGCGGAAGCCCGACCGTCAGGGAGGGCGTCTGTGATGCGGCGTGCGACGCCCTCCCTGACGGTCGGACTTCCGCCACGCGACGCGAACTGTTTCCGAATAAGGTGAATGCTATGAGAAAAACTCTGTGCTCGGCTCTCGCCGCGCTCTCGCTCCTCGTCAACAACTTTGTCCCGTCTCTCGCACAGACGAGCGCCGCGCCGCCCACGCAGGCGGACATCGAGCGGCGCGTCGAGTCAATACTCGCGAAGATGACGCTCGAAGAAAAGATTGACATGCTCGGCGGCGTGAACGGCTTCTTCGTGCGCGGTTATCCACAGTACGGGCTTCCACCCCTGAAGATGGCTGATGGCCCCTTAGGCGTGCGCAACTACGGACCGGCGACGGCGTTTGCCGGCGGCGTCTCGCTCGCGGCGACTTGGAATCCGCAACTTGCCGAGCGCGTCGGCACAGAGATCGGACGCGACGCGCGCGCCAAGGGCGTGCATTTTCTTTTGGGTCCCGGCGTGAACATCTACCGCTCGCCGATGAACGGGCGCAACTTCGAGTACTTCGGCGAAGACCCGTTCCTCGCCGCGCGCACGACCGTCGGCTACATACGCGGCGTGCAGTCGCAAGGTGTGAGCGCAACCGTCAAGCACTTCATGGGGAACAACTCGGAGTTCGACCGGCACAACACGGACTCTCGTATTGACGAGCGCACGATGCGCGAGATTTACCTGCCGACTTTTGAAGCCGCCGTGAAAGAGGCGCACGTCGGCGCGATGATGAACTCCTATAACCTCGTCAACGGCGAGCACGCTTCGCAGAACCATCACATACTTACGGACGTGGCGAGGCAGGAGTGGAAATTTGACGGCATCATGATGTCGGACTGGTCTGCCACCTATGACGGGGTCGCCGCCACAAACGCCGGACAGGATATAGAGATGCCCGCAGGCTTACACATGAACCGGCAGACGCTTCTTCCCGCCGTCCAACAGGGCAAGGTCTCTGAGGCGACGATTGACGAGCACGTGCGCCGCATCCTTCGCACCGCCGTCCGCTTCGGCTGGCTCGACCGCGAGCAGACCGACACATCAATCCCGCGCTTCAACCAGCAGGGTCGTCGCGTCGCGCTCGAAGCGGCGCGCGAAGGCGTGGTGCTCTTGAAGAACGACGGCGGCTTGCTGCCACTCGACAAGGGCAAGATCAAGTCCGTCCTCGTCGTGGGGCCAGCTGCGTACCCGGCAGTGCCCGTCGGCGGGGGCAGCGCTGCCGTGCAGCCGTTCGCGTCGGTCAGCTTCCTCGAAGGCTTGAGCAACACGCTCGGCACGTCGGTCAAGGTCTTGTACGCGCGCGGCATTCCCTCGACGGGCGAGATGGCGGAGGCGACCAACTTTACGACCGCCGCGACGAACGGTCAGCCGGGCTTGCGCGCGGAGTATTTCAGAACCGAGGACATGAAGGGCGAGCCCGTCTCGACGCGCACAGAGTTGCACGTCAACTACGGACCGGGCGGGCGCGCTTCTCTGCCCGAAGGGACAATCGCGTCGCGCTGGACGGGCTACTACACGCCGCGAGACGCGGGCGCGCACGACATCTTCGTGCAGGCGACGGGTGAGGACGGCGGCTTCAATCGCCTCTACGTTGACGACAAGCTCATTCTCGACAACTGGACGGTCTCAAGAACGCTCGCGGGCTCCGCCACACTTCAACTCGACGCTGGTGCCCACAAGATCGTGCTCGAGCAACACGGTCGCTCCGGCTGGCTCGGCGCGAAGCTCAGGCTGGGAGTCGTGCGGCGCGGCGCTGGCGTTGACGCGGAGGCGAAGCGGATGGCGTCGAAGGCGGATGTGGT
>JAVXVR010000214.1:0-4317 GCA_032230165.1 Acidobacteriota bacterium
GACTCCAGACTCTCGACTCCAGACTTTCCCCTGTTACGGCTGTTCTTGACTTGCTGCTGCTTTTGGCGTAGAAACTCCGCGCCTTTACCACTTCCCCTCGCCTAAGGAGTTAACCCTGCCATGAAGCGAATCTTTCTGCCCGTCGCGCTACTCCTCTGCGCGGCAGCCTGCGCCCCCGCGCCGACCGAGAACGCCAACGCAAACATGAATGCGAACATGTCGAACATGAACGCCGCGAACTCGAACATGGGTTCGACTGCGGCGTGGACGAACGACGACGTGATCAGCAACGAGAAGAAGGCTTGGGATATGATCAAGTCGAAAGACTACGCCAACTTCGACGCGGCGCTCGACCCCACCTTCATCAACGTGACGCCGACGGGCGTCTTCGATAAAGCCGGCACGCTCGCCGAGATCAAGACTTTTGATCTGACAGACGTGACGCTCTCAGACTTCAAGGTCGTCAAGCTCGACAACGACGCGGCGGTCGTCGCCTACACCGTCAGCATCAAGGGTAAGGTCAACGGCAAAGACGTGCCCGCCAACGCGCCCGCCGAGCGCCACGGCACAGCCAAGGTCTGGAGGGGCGGCAAGTGGCTAGCAGTCTTCCATCAGGTCACACCATCGATACCAATTCCGCCGCCAGCCCCGCCACGTTGACGCTTACTTCGGACTTGGAAGCCAACGAGAAGGCAATCTGGGACGCGTTCGAGAAGAAGAACGTCGCCGGCTTCGAGAGCGCACTCATAGACGATGCGGTCGAAGTCGAGCCGGAAGGCATGTTCGACAAGAAGGGCTCGGTGGAAGTTGTAACTCAGATGGTCAACGCGGGACCTTTCAAAGCGACGATGAGCGACTTCAAAACCGTGACGCTCGACGCCGACGCGAAGGTCGTGACCTACACGGTCAAGAGCGCCATGAAGGGCTTCCCCGCGGCAGGTCAACGCCACTCGACCGTCTGGGTCAACCGCGGCGGCAAGTGGATGGCTGCGTACCATCAGGGCACGACGGTCATGAAGGGCGCGATGTGATACGTCGCCCACGCGAGACGTGAAAAGCTGAAAGGGCAGAGACGCTGAAGTCTCTGCCCTTCTTTTTACCTTTCACGCCGCTCAGTGGTCTTTATCGCACGTCCCCCGCTTCCCCCACGCCTCACGACCACACGCCGGGAATCCGCGCCGCACACTTCGGGCACTCGCCTTCGGGCGTCACGCGCATCTTGCGTATCAAGTAACCGTAGCGTTCGACTAAAAGCTCGTCGCACGCGGGGCAGTAGGTGTTCTCCCAGCGCCCGACCCGACCCGGCAGGTTACCCGCATAGATGTAGCGCAAACCTGCCTCGCGCCCGATCTCGCACGCCCTGATCAACTGCTCCGCAGTCGTGTTCGCGTTCTCCGTCATCTGGTAGTCCTGATGAAACGCCGTCACGTGCCAAGGGATGTCGGGCGAAACCGACGCGATGAAATCAGCCGCGCGCTTGAGTTCGTCCTCCGCATCGTTGAAGCCCGGAATGACGAGCGTGACGATCTCCTCCCAGAAGCCGCGCTCGTGAACCAGCTTGACGGTCTCTAGAATGTTTTCGACCACGCCGCCAAGCTGTCGGTAGTTGCGTCCCGACATCGACTTGAGATCGATCTTGTAGCAGTCCGTCACGGGTCGCAGGTAGTCGAGAACCTGCGGCGTCGCGTTCCCATTCGAGATGAACGCCGTCTTGAAGCCTTCCGCCTTAGCTTTCTTGAAGACCTCGACCGCCCACTCCGCCGTGATCAGTGGCTCGTTGTAACTCGACCCGACCAACGACGCGCCGTAAGCCTTCGCCAGCGCGACGAGACGATCTGATGAGACCACACGCGGTGCAACACCTGCCGCTTCATCTCGTAGTGCTTGCGATGTCAAAAAGTTCTGGCAATATGCACAGTGCAGATCGCATCCGAGCATCCCGAAGGTTAAGGTGTCTGAGCCGGGCAGGGCGTGGAAGAAGGGCTTCTTCTCGGTCGGGTCGCAGGCGAGTGCAGCGACGTAATTAGTCGGCACGAGCAGGCGACCCCGTTCGTTGAAGCGCACCTTGCAGATGCCGCGCTTGCCTTCACCGATGAGGCAGCGGTGACCGCAGGCGTAACAGCGCAACGCGTTGTTGTCCAGATGTTCGGTCAGCTCCGCCGCGCCCTCTGTCGTCATGTCGTCGAGGACGGTGGCGAGCGTTTGCGACTTTTTTCCGAGCGGCATGATCTTTAAAGCTCTCTCACCTCAACTCTCGCGCGATAGCGAATGGCGAACCGCGCGTTTATAATTTTAGATGCGATTCCAGTTTCAAACATTGCCCCAGAGGACGCACGGAATGATCGTCGAAGAGATCGTCGTCACAGCCTTTCAGCAAATCGCGCGCGTCGTCGGGTGCGAGCGGACGCGGCGCGCCATCGTGATCGATCCCGGTGACGCCGCCGAGCGGATCGTCGCCGCGCTCGACCGGCACGAACTGCAACTTCAATCAATCGCGCTCACGCACGCGCACCTTGATCACGTCGGCGGCGTGGCGGCGTTAAAGAGACTGAAGCCCGAAGCCGAGATCATTCTGCACGCCGGAGACGAGCCGCTCTACTACGCCTTGCCCGAACAGCCCGCGCTCTTGGGCGTCCCGCGCGCGCAGTGGCGCGCGCTCGGCTTCGAGTACGAAGCGCCGCCAAAGGTTGATCGACATTGGAGGGACGGGGAAGTTTACGAAGTCGGAAGTATGTCGTTCAAAGTCCTGCACTGCCCCGGTCACACGCCGGGTCACGTCGTCCTGTTCGAGCCGGAGGAGAGAATCGTCTTCGTCGGCGACTGCCTGTTCGCGGGCTCAATCGGGAGGACTGACTTGCCGGGCGGCTCCTACGACGAACTGTTCGACTCGCTCATGAACAAGATCGTCCCGCTCGGCGACGACGTGGTGGTCTGCTCCGGTCACGGCGCGCGCACGACCATCGGTCGCGAGCGGCAGACGAACCCCTTCCTCACAGGCGTCTATGCGCCGGGCAGATTCTTTTAGTGACAAGTAACGAGTGATAAGTGACAAGCAAGACAGTAAGACGGCTTTGCTTGTCACTTGTCACTCGTTACTTGTCACGGTTTACGGTTCTTGAGTTCTTCCGACTTGAGTTGATCCCAGTTCTCTTTAGCTGTGCCGGTGAGTTGGCTGGGGAGCGTGTCCACGGGCACGTCGTTCTCGGCGCAGAACTTCCGCCAGAGGAGGAAGCGGGCGTCGAACTGCCCGGTCTGGTCAGAGATTTGGTTGGTGATTTTTTTCTTGTCGTCCTTGTTCGCCACGCCGCTAGCCCCCTTCATGCACGTTACCGAAATGTTGTTATTAACTGAGACGATAGTTTAGCAAATTTTGCGCGGAGCGGGGAAAGCGAGACGGAAGGCTTAAGGATGAGGGATAAAAAATCATGATGGCGGAGTGAATGCGCTTTCCACCTTTAGCCCTCAGCCCTCCGCCTTGCTCTTCAGGTACATCTCGCCGGTCGGCGCGGGCATTCCGCCCGCAGGCTCTAACGTGACGGCGAAGACCTGCGCGCGGCGACCTGCGGGCGGCACCGTCGCGCGCACCTCGGCACGACCCTGCGCGTCTGTGGTGAAGGCAGAACCGGGCAAGGGCTTGCCGTCGGCGATGTACCAGAGCTGGTACTCTCTGCCCGCGGGCGGCGCGGGCAGGTTCGCGGCGACGAACACGGCGCGACCCGTGTTCATGTCATAAGTGATGCGCGCGACGGCTGTGCCCGCCAGCTTCGTCGCGGCAAGCTCGTCCGTGCGCATGGCGGGCGCGGTCAGTATCTCGCCCTGCTCGCGCGCGCGCGCCAGTTCCCCGCGCATCTGGCTGAGCGTGTCGGAGAGGCTCGCCAACTGCGACCTCATCGCCGCGTTGCGCTCCCAGAGGACGACACTCGCGACGGTGAGCGCGGCGACGAGCAGCGTGGCGGCGACGGCGGCGAAGGCGAAGGCGGGGCGGCTGACGAAGAACAAGCGTCGGGGCGCGCGTCGAGCCTCTTCGAGCGAGATGACGTTTGCGCCGCGCGTCGTCGTGTCAGCGCCGCGCGTCACGTCTCTCTCTCTCTCTCCGGCTCTCTGCGCGACGCCCTGCGATGTCGCCTTGAGTGTGGCGAGGAGGCGCGCGCGTAGTTCGGGCGAAGGCTCGACGGGCGGGACGGCGAGCGCGAGCGCGGCAGCCGCGTCGGAGAGCGAGCGCAGCTCCGCGCGACACTCATCGCACGCGGCGAGGTGCGCGTCGAGCGAGCGAAGCTCCGCCGCGTCGGCGGCGTCGAGCGCCGCGAGCGCGAGGAG
>JAVXVR010000216.1:0-3155 GCA_032230165.1 Acidobacteriota bacterium
CGAGATGAACATGGGATCGGGCGACTCAAGCGGCTTCCCGTTGTTCTCACTCGCCATGCGGCTCGCCTCGCTTGAAGGTGAGACGTCAACTCTTTGACGCAGATTCTCGTAGATGGTGTTCGCGTCATCCGTCTTCGGTGTTGGCGTCGGCGTCGGGATAGACGCAGCGAGTGCCGCCGCCTGCGCCGCGCGCGACTCCTGATACTTGAGCCCACCGTAGAACGCCGCCGCGCCGACGACGAGCAGCAGCAAGATCGTCGCGAGCCAACAGCCTGCGCGACCCACGGGCGACGGCTCGCGCGTCGTCACATTCGCGTCGACCGGCTCCGAGTCGGGCAACTCGCCGGAGATGCGCGATCTATTAGTCGCGCTCGTGTCGTTCGTCGGGCTCGGCGGCTCGCCAACTCTGGAAATACTTTCTTCAACTAAAGTCGCGCCCGCCGCAGACAACGCTGCCGCTTTCGCCGGACGCTCGGAGATGATCGTGGGCTCGTCGTCGTGCTCATCCGGCGCGGCGGGTTCGGATGCACGCGCGCCGATGCGGACGACGACGGCGGTCAGGTTATCCTCCGCGCCGCGCTCGTAGCAACGCCGCTTCATCTCCTCACACGCGGCGGCGAGGTTCTCACCTTCGCGCAGCAGCGCGCTGATTTCGGCGTCGGAGAGATGGCGCGTGATGCCGTCCGAGCAGAGCATGAAGATCGTGCCGTCCTCGACATCGAACGTCTTCATGTCAACTTCGACGCCAGCTTCTGCGCCGAGCGCGCGGCTGATGACGTTGCGACTCGGATGATGCGCCGCCTGCTCCGCCGTCATGCGACCGGCGCGCACCTCTTCCTCGACGACGGAGTGGTCTTCGGTCTCACGATGGAGTCGTCCGTCAGGCGAGAGACGGTAGAGGCGCGAGTCGCCGACGTGCCCGACCGTGGCGCGCCTGCCGTCGAGGTGGAGCGCGACGAGGGTCGTTGCCATCGAGGCGAGGTCTTTCTGCTCGCGCGCCATCTGATGGATCGAAGCGTTGGCGCGCTGGATGGCGATCTCCATCAAGTCCTCGACGTCTTCGCCGGGCTTGTGGTGGCGAAATGCCTCGTCCAGGACTTCGACCGCCGTCTGCGACGCCACCTCGCCGGCGTTCGCGCCGCCCACGCCGTCGGCGACGGCGAAGATGCGCCGCTCGGCGTCGAGCAAAAAAGCGTCCTCGTTGTGCGGTCTCTTCTCGTTCAGACCGCGATCCGACACTGAAGCCGTCTCTAGTGTGGGTTGCTCAATTGATTCGCTCATTCAACCGCCTCCGGGATAGATGGCTCGTCTTGCGCCGCGACGTTGCGGATCGCCGCGGGCGCGACCGCCGCCGCGCGTGCGTCGCGCGCGTTGCGGTGCGAGAAAGCCAGAAGCATTCCGAGCATAGCAAAGCTGGTGATGAGGCTAAACCCTCCGTGCGAGACGAAGGGCAGGGTGATGCCCGTCATCGGCAGCGCCCGCGTGATGCCGCCGATGTTGACGAGAGCCTGAAAGCCTATGAACGCGGTGAGCCCCGCCGAGCAGAGCTTCGTGAACATGTCGCGCGCGTCTATCGCCGTGCGCACGCCCGCCGCGACGAAGACGATGAGGGCGAGGATGACGACCGCGCCGCCGACGAGTCCTAACTCTTCGCCGATGGCTGCGTAGATGTAATCGGAATCGGCGACGGGGATGACTTCGGCGAAGCCTAAGCCTAAGCCCCGACCCGTCGTCCCGCCCGAAGCGATGCCGAAGGTCGCCTGCGAGGGCTGGAACGCGATGCGGTCGAACCACACGTCAACGTTGACGGTCTTCTGCATGGCGGGGCTCTGCTCGGCAAGCTCTTTCATGCGCGCGTCGTGCGCGAGCGCGTCCTCGTAGTCTTTCTTCCACCAGGCGGTTTCCGGCGACGGCGGATCAAAGCCATCGAGCCAGAGATGAAAACGCTGCTTGATGCGCGCGGGAAGCGCAGCCTGCACCGGCGCGGCGAGCGTCGGCAATAGCGGCACTTTTTCCTGCACCGTCGGCGGGAGCGAGCCGACGACGAGCACGCCGATGACAAGCACTACCGAGCCGACGAAAACTAGGAGTTGTGGCCACCTACGCACGGCGACGAGGTAGAGTGTGGCGTATGCGCCGCTAAAGACGAGCATCTGCCCGAAGTCTTGCAGGAGGAAGAAGGGGAAGAAAGGGATGAGCGCCATCATGAGCAGCGGCACGATGGCTTGCGCGCGCGGCAAGCCCCAGTAAGTCTTCGCCAGCTCGCGGTAGTACGCCGTTAAGATTCCCGCGAAGCCGAGCAGGAAGGGAATCTTCGAAGGCTCCCACGGCGTCATGTTGCCGAGCGCCTTGCCCGCGCTCGACGTTGCGACCGCCGCGAGCAGCGGGACGAGCGTGGCGAGCACGACGATGAAGCTGTGACGCTGTACCCAGTCGAGGAAACGATCCTGCGCGCAGACCCAGAAGGCGAACGCCATTGCGAAGAAGGCGAAGAGTGGAATCCATGTGTAGGTCGAGGTGAACGCGCTCGTCGCGGTGATGTTCGAGCGGCGGACGTTCTGTGGAGTCAACTGCGCGTTCGACTGCTGCTGGTCTGCGGGCAACCCCATGATCTGTTTCTTGTCAGCCCCGTAGAACTCGTTGACGAAGCGCAGCCGCAAGACCTGCGTCTTCTCGGCGCGCGCCTCGGCTTTGTTGCGCGAGTTATATTCGGGATCGCTGTAGAGGCGGTACTGCACGAGCGCGCCGATGGAGAAGAGCAGCACGGCGGTCGTGTAGAGCACCCAGTTGCCCTGAAACTTCATCCGCCGCGAAAGCCAGAAGAGGATCGCGAAGAGCGGCACGTAGAGAAACAGATCGCGCACCGCGCCGACGAGCGTCGGCTCAAAGCCGCGCAAGAGAGCGGCACGATAGACGGCGACGTAGCCCGCGATCTGGAAGCCGAAGATCAAGAGCATCGCAATCAAGTGTGATGAAGCACGGTTCTTCATAAGCAGTTGAAGCTTTCCCCTCGTGTGGCTGACTGCAAGTCTCAACGCGCGTCGGTGAACGCTCGCGTCTGCTGAGATCGTCAGCACTACTACGACTACTGCGTCGTCTGGTTGTTATTCGCCGCGCGCTTCGGCGCGGGTTGCCTGCGCGGCGGCGCTTGTGTC
>JAVXVR010000224.1:0-11143 GCA_032230165.1 Acidobacteriota bacterium
GGGCTCTCGCTCGTCCGCGTCAACTTCGCGGGCGCAAACACACTCGCCGAGGCGAAGCGGCGCATCGCTCTGCGCGCGAAGGAACTGCCTGCGGGCGCGTGGGTCTTGGGGCGCGGCTGGGATCACACGCTGTGGGGCGGCGAGTGGCCCCGTAAAGAAGATATTGATGAGGTCGTCTCAGACAAGCCCGTCTTCGTGCAGCGCGTGGACGGGCACGTCTCTTGGGCGAACTCGCTCGCGCTGAAGATGGCGCATGTGACGCGCGACACGCCCAACCCGGAGGGCGGCGAAATTTTGCGCGACGCCGAGGGGCAGCCGACGGGAATCTTGAAAGAGACGGCTGCGGGCTTGGTCGCGCGCGTCGTGCCCGATCCGCCGCGCGAGGAGAAGTTACAAGCTATCGAGCGCGCGCTCGCCGAAGCGAGGCGTTACGGCATCACGTCAGTCTCCGATTCGATCTCCGGCTACGCGACGCTCGCGCTCTACCGCGAGCTTCTGTCGAAAGATCGTCTGACCGTGCGGATCGGCGAGTGGCTGAACATGGAGGACGGGGTCGAGGAGCTTGTGCGGCAGCGCGCGGAGTTCGACGCGCTCAAGGTTGATCCGTTTCGCATACGCATCTCTGCGGTCAAGGGCTACGTGGACGGCACACTGGGATCGCGCACCGCCGCCATGCTCGAACCCTTCTCCGACGACCCGCACAACAGCGGCATCCCGCGCATGACGCCGGAAGAGTTGACGCGCAAGGTCGTCGCAATTCACCAAGCGGCTTTCCAGATCGCGTTGCACGCCATTGGCGACCGAGCCAATCGCATGGCGCTCGATGCATTCGCCGAGGCACGGCGACAGGATAGAGCGCGAACTGATCGATCAATCAAAGAGGGTGATGATCCGGCGTGGGTCGCTGTTTCTCATAGGGATCGCGTCGAGCACGCGCAGGTCGTCGCGCCGTCGGACTTCGCGCGCTTCCGGGACTTAGGCGTCGTCGCCTCGATGCAGCCGTCGCACGCCATCTCGGATAAGCGTTGGGCTCCTGATCGTCTGGGCGAGTATCGCGTGCTCGGCGCGTACTCGTGGCACACGTTCGAGGCTTACGGCGTCCACGTCCCATTCGGCACGGATTGGCCCATCGAGCCGATTAACCCTTACCTCGGACTCTTCGCCGCCGTCACGCGCGAGAGCACGGACATGCAACCGGCGGGCGGCTGGCTCCCGCAGGAACGACTCGACATCAAAGAAGCCATCCGCTGCTACACCGCCGAGTCGGCTTACGCCTCGTTTGAAGAGAATGACAAAGGACAGATCAAGCCCGGAATGCTCGCAGACCTCGTCGTCCACACGCGCGACCTGTTGACCGCGAAGCCCGAAGAGATTTTGCAGACGGAAGCGGCGATGACGATCTTCAACGGTCGCGTCGTCTATCAAAAATAACTTTCTGAGTGGAGGTGCTCATGCCGACCTGGTTAAAAGTGGTGCTCGCGCTGTTGCTCGTCTGCGTGCTGGGCGTCGTGGCGCTCGTCGGCGGACTCTATTACGTCGGGAAGAAATACGGACCGCAGTTCGTCGCGGGTGTCGAGAAGGGACAGAAGGAGGGGCGCGACTTCGGCGAGCAGACCGACAATCAGGGCTGCGTGGACGAGGGCGTGGCGCGCCATCGCAAGGCGCAAGGGTTGACGGAGATGATGAAGTCGAGCATCTTCCTGCAAAGCTGCCTCCAAGCCAGCCGCCCGACGCCGCACTTCTGCGACGACGTGCCGGGTCCCTTCGAGATCACGAAGACCATCCAGTGGCGCAAGGATCAGTGTCAGAAGTACGGCATGACGGGCGAGCAAGGATGCGATCAGCTCTTCCAGCAGGTGCAACAGTTCTGCGTCAGGCATATGACCGACGAGCCTTAGCCGCACGCATGATCAACTCTCGCGCAGCGACGCAACCCGACACACAAGATAAACACGCGAGCCGCGCCATCGCCCGACTGAGCGATAACGCGGCTCGCATGTTTCTGCGGCGACTTGTCGGACGACAATCAGCCTTCCGTCGTCGTCTGAAGCGGCGTGGATGTTATGGCGCGTGCGCGGAGATGATCTGACCGAGGAGGTCTGCCGCGCCCGACGCGCGCTCCAGGTGCGGGTCGCGCCAGCCGTCGTGGTAGTTGATCGCGAACGTCTTGAAAGCGTCGCTGTTGTTGACGAGCAGATCAATATGCGCGCGCGCGTCCGTGTGCGCGCCCTTGACGGCGTCGCGCAGTGCGTCGGGCGAATAAGGTCTGTCGTCCACGGCGATGATCTTCATGCTCGGACCCAACCCCGCTTGATAGGCGACTGTTCCCGGAATCACGTCCTGAATCGTGCCATCCTTCTGAATCCGCAAGCCCAGCGAGTAGCCCGCATCCGTCCCGCGTTCGTAAGACTCAGCGTTCGCCATCACGGCGTTCGGCGTGTCGTTATAGACGAGACGCCAACCGCCGCGACCGATGCCTTCGAGCGGCGCGCGCGGCTCGGTCGTCAACAGACGCGCGTTCAGGAAGGCGCGCCAGTCGTAGGGCGCAACCTGGTTGAGCGTGTTGACGACATCATCGAAGGTGTAGGGCTTGACCTGTGGCGCACTGGACGGCGCGCCGTGGAAGAGTTTGCAGAAATCGTTGAGGCTTTTGCGCCCGCCGGTCTGTTGTCGAATCAGCGTGTCGGCGTCGAGCCAGACGAGTTCGCCCTCGTCGTAGAAGTCCACGCCGCGCCGGTACGCCTCCCACTGATTCGACGCGTTGTAGAGGAGTTGCGCGGCGATGGTCGTATCTATGAGCGGACGCCACGCTCTACCGGGGCGGTGATCGAGATCGGCTGCGACCCGCGCCAGATTGTCGCGGTATTGTTCGGGCGTCCACAGTCCGCTGCGCGCGGTGAGCACGTCGCCGAGGTATTCGGTCAAACCTTCATAGACCCAGAGCAGCTCGCCCTGCATCGGCTCTTGAAAGTCGCGGGTGGCGAGCCCCGTCGGTCGCCGGTACTTGCCGTTCCAGGAGTGCGTGAACTCGTGCGGCAGCACGCTCAAGCCCACATCGCCCAAGCCCTTATCAATGAGCGAGCGTTCGGCGATGCGACTGTCGTTCGACTGGTGGTGTTCCAGACCGAAGTGCGCGACGTGATCCGAGAGCGTCAAAAGGAAGTGATAGTTCTCGTAGTGGCGCGCGCCGAAGAGCGCATCCGTCTCGGCGACGAGCTTACGCATGTGCGCGATGAACTCCGGCGGCGCTTCGAGCGCGGCGGCGCTGTCGGCAGCTAAGTCTAGCTCGACCGCATTGTGCGCCGCGTCGATCGGGATGGCGCGGAAGTATTCGCCCGCGAGCACAGGTGAATCGACGAGCGTCGTCAGAGAGACCGGCGCGAACTCGATGCGCTCCCGCGCAGCCGCGCGGGAGACGGGCAGCGCCGTGCCGTACTTCCAACCCGCGGGCAGTTGCAGCGTGGCGCGGTAATTGATCTCGTCCGGGTTCGCGCCCTGCGGGTAGAGCACGAGTTGATTCCAAGTGACGATTGCCAAGTGCGGCGTCGCCGAAGCGGCTGATGTAAAGCCCGTCGCCGAACTCGCCGACAGGAAGTCGAGCGCGGCTTCAACCTCGCGCGCGCCTGCGGGCACGTCGAGGTGGAAGGCGTACATGTCAACGCCGTCGCGCCGCCAGGGGATCGTCTTGCCCGCGGCGGTGAACTTCAAGCCGACGAGATCGGTGATGGGTCCGGTCGGACCGTGCTCGCCCGGAATCCACTTCGGATAGACGAGCGTGAGCGCGCCCGGTGTGGCGGGTATCGTCATGCGCGAGTGGAAGAGCTTGCGCGGCGCTTCCGTCACGTCAACGCTCAGCGCGACGGTCTGCCGCGTCTGCGCCCCGGCATTGACGAAGAGCGCGAAGAAGATCAGCAGCAAGGTGTGGACTCTTTTCATGGTTCTCTCCGTGAGATCAAAACTTGCCGGGCGTCGCCCGCCGCGCGCGGTTGCCGCACGCGACAGGCGAGTCCGTCTTTGCGTAAAATGTGCAGGCTTGAGAAAGCGGTTTCACTCTAAACCTTGAACTTCTAATTTTCAACAACCGACGTGGGAGGAGACTTGGCAGTGGCGGAGTCGGCGGATGTGGTCATCATCGGCGGCGGCATCGTCGGCTCAAGCGTGGCGTATCACCTAACGGAGTTAGGGTGCAAGAACGTCTTGGTCGTCGAGCGCGAAGCGCATCAGGGCAAAGGCTCGACGGGCAAGAGCATGGGCGGCGTGCGCGCGCAGTTCTCGACACCCGTCAACATCCAGATGTCGCTCTACTCGATCAACTTCTTCGCGGAGTTCGAAGAGAGGGTCGGTCACCCGGCGGACTACCGCCCGCACGGCTACCTCTTCGTCGCCACCAGTGAGCGACATCTCGAATATCTCAAAGCGAACCGCGAGCGACAGATGAACTTAGGCGTAAAGAACGTCGAACTTATCTCGCGAGACGACATCGTCGCGATGTTGCCGCAGCTTCGCGCCGACGACGTCGTGGGCGGGACGTTCTGCCCGACGGACGGCTTCGTCGATCCGCATAGCGTCATGATGGGCTTCATGCTGAAAGCGCGCGAGCGCGGCGCGCGGCTCTGGCTCGATGCGCCCGTGACTTCTATCGAGGTCGAGCGCGGGCGCGTGGCGGGCGTCACGACGGCGCGCGGGCGGATCGCGACGCGCGCCGTCGTCAACTGCGCGGGGGCTTGGGCGGCGGGCGTCGCGCAACTCGCCGGGGCGCAACTTCCGGTCGAGCCTTTGCGGCGACAACTCGTGCCGACCGAGCCTTTCGCTGGTCTCCCGCAACGCTTCCCGATGGTGATTGATATGTCCACGGGCTTCCACTTCCGGCGCGAGGGCGCTGGTGTTCTGCTCGCGTGGAATGACCCGGCGGAGACGCCGGGCTTTAAGACCGACTTCGATCCTTCGTTCATTGAAAAGATTCTCACGCGCGCGGCGTCGCGTGTGCCGTGCCTCGCCGAGGCGCAGGTCAACGCGCGCCGCGCGTGGGCGGGTCTCTACGAGATGACGCCGGATCATCATGCGATCATCGGCGAGTCGCCGGACGTGGGCGGGCTCTACTTCGCCAACGGCTTTAGCGGTCACGGCGTGATGCACTCGCCCGCCACGGGTCGAATCGTCGCCGAGACCGTCCTCGACGGTCGCGCAAGTGTGATTGATGCCTCGCCGCTCGGCGTCGAAAGATTCGCCGAGGGGCGACTGATCGAAGAGACCGCGCTGCTGTGACGCGCTCGCGCCACGATTTGAACCCGCGATCGTCAAAGCGCGAAGGCTCAAGTTGAGATTCCAACTTGAGCCTTCACGCTTTTCAACTCGTCATACGTTCCGCCGTGCTCTAGCCGGGCGGCGGCGCGCCGAAGATGTCGCGGATGCGGTCTATGTTGCGACCTTTCACGCGACGACCGTGCCTGCCGCGCTGATCCGGCGGCAACTGGTAGTCGCTCGCCTCGTCGTTGTCGCGACGCCTGTCGTGACCGACGCGATCCCCATCGGGGTAAGCGGGTATGACTTCGACGCGGCGCGCGCGCGGCGGCTCTTCACGAATCACGCGCTGGCTGTCCTTGCGCTCTGCCGCTGCCGTCTCGCGCGCTGCGCGCTCGTCTCTTCGCCTCGCGTCAGCTTCGTCGCGGGTCGTCCCATCTTCATCCTTCGCGGCGGGCGTGCTCTCATCAACTTTGCGCGCGGGCGCAGCGGTTCGCGCCGTTTCGTCCGTCGTGGGGGCGGACGCGGTCAGCTCCGGCGACTGCGAAGCTTTCGGCGCAGGCGTCGCTGTGGTTTGCGCGGCAACGGTCTGCGCTTCCTGCGCCGCCGTTTGAGTTTGAGCGGGTCGCAGGTAGAGTCTGTAGGCGACGACCGAGACGAGTCCGCCGAGCAGCGCGGAGACGAGCACGAGCGCCACGGGCAGGCGACGACTCTGCCACGCGGGCGCGCGCCTGAGCGGGACGACGGGTCGTGCCGTCTGCGCTTCCGCCTCGTCGAAGCGTGGCGCAACGAGTGTCGCGTCCGGGTCAGCGTCTAAAAAAATTTTTTGCATCTCTTCCATCGTTATGTTCTGTGCGTGATGATTTCAGTATTCCCTCGATAATTGATTGCAAACGGCAGACCAGAGAATCGCGCCTCGCACGCGTCGCGCACACACTCACATGCGCCTCGCACTAAGCCGTTAGATGACAGCGTTTACTACGACGCCGCCCTCAATCGGTTGTGAATTGGTTGCGAAGCGGTGCATCGGACGATGCACAGAGGAATCGAATCGTGCAGACCTTGAACCGAAATCGTGCGCGCCGAGACACGAAAAGCGCGACACACGCGCGTCCCGGTTCTCCACAGGCAGTCTCGCCTATCGCTGTGCCGTTGGCTTCAACGTGAGCACGAGCGCCATCGTCGCCCAGCTACTCCCGGCGGCTGAAATGAACTGATTCTTGCCGTGCGGGAAGCCGCTCTCCACGGGTGGTATGACGGGGAAGGAGCGAGATTTGACCAGCCAGGAACCGTCACTTAGTTGCGTGCGGAGTAGGAAGTTAACCCCGCGTCGATAGGCTGGACTCGACGTGGAGAGCCCCGTCACTTGATGCAGAGCGAAGAGCGCTTGTCCGGTTGCGTAAGCATCACTCTCCAACGTGTCTAGTTGCGCCCACCCGCCGTCCGCACGCTGACGTGCGAGCAGTTCGTCGGCTGCCTGTTTAATGGACGGCTCGCCCGCCGCAGACCAGCGCAGCCCCATCAGTCGAAAAACCCGATCTTCATTCGAGGCGGGCGCGGCATTTAACAGCCAGTTGCGCGCCAGCTTGATGCGTTCGTCCATTTCTTTCGCACGCCCTGCGGGGGCGAACTGCTGTAGCCCGCGCAGCGTGAGCGCCGTCGCCGTGAAATCGCTGTACTCTAAAGGCGGACGATAACTGGCCGAGCGCCAACGCCCGTCGGGCGCTTGTTTGCCCGCCAGATGATGGACGAGCGCGTCGGTCGTCTTGCTCCTGGGGTAGTGGTTTGCCGCCAACGCCAAGAGCGCGTAGCTGCCTTCGATCTGCGCGCTCATCTCTATCCCTTGCAGCGCGCGCTCGCGCGACGTTGTCCAACGCTTCAGGTTCGCCTCATTTGCCTCCTGCACGATACGTTCATCCACCTTGAAGCCGCGCTCGCGCGCCAGCGCAAACGTGAGCGCGCCGAGCGATTGAGCATGACAGGAGGTGCAGCCCGCGTTTTTGAGGAAGGTGGAGCTACTGGCTTGCAGGAGCGGCAGACTTTTGTTGATGGCGACTCGTACCGCTGCCGCGTCATCCCGACGGGTCAGGGCACGCTGCGCCGTCGAGACGGTGAACAGTAGCAGGGCAACGACGACGAATGTTTTCCGCCACATGATGTTTACCTCTACCGAGAGGAGTAGGTCTCGTTTATCTAACTTCGGTCGGCTACTTGGTCGCGCCCGCGCGCCGCAACAGACTGACCGCAGGCGTCTCGCCACGCTTGAGCGCCCACGCGAGCGCCGTCGCGCCGTCTTTTGCCACGACGTTCACGTCCGCACCTTTGTCGAGCAGCACCTTGACGATTCGCGAGTTGTCGTGCTCGGCATAGACAGCCCACATCAATGCTGTGTGCCCGTCGCTATCTTTAACACTAACGTCTGCGCCATGGTCGAGCAGCGCGGTTATAATATCCGGCGCGTCTTCGCCTGCGACCCAGAGCAAGACCGTACTGCCGACGCTATCCACCACATTCGGGTCTGCGCCGTGTGCCAGTAACAACTTCACGCATTCGGAGTTCCTGTTGAGCGCCGCACGCAGCAGAGCAGTTCTCCCGCCCGCATCTGTGACATTCACGTCCACGCTTTTAGCCAGCAGTAGATTCATGACCGCGGCGTCGCCGCCCGCCGCGGCTCGCATTAAAGCCGTCTCGCCACTCTTACTCCTTACCTGCGGATCAGCGCCTTGTTCGAGCAGTGCGCGTACCACTTCAGCCGCGCCGCTATACTCGGCGGCGATGAGCAGAGCCGTGTTGCCCGTCTCGGCTGCGGCGTTTACGTCCGCGCCTTTATTGAGCAGTAGCTTAACCTTCTCCGAAGAACCGACCGCCCACATTAAAGCCGTCGCGCCGCCTTTGTTATGCGCATTCGGATTCGCGCCGCGCGCGAGCATGAGGCGCAGGCACTCCGGCGAGGCGTAGAGCACCGCGTACATCAACGCGCTCTCGCCGCCCGCATCCTGCGCGTCGGCGTTCGCCCCTTTGTCCAGCAGCGCCTTGACCGAAGCCGCGTCACTATTTTGGAGCGCCGCGAACAATCTCTCATCCGCGCCCGCTCCCTGCGCGAGGACGCCAACGACGCGCCCGAGCAACAGGAGCGCGACGACAGGCAAGACTGTTGTTTTCATGTGCCGCATAATCAACTGCCGAACCGGACGCGGCGATGCGAGTCTTATGAGCGCCCTTGTGAGGTTAGCCGCGCACGGAAGTGCGGCGCGGGGCGCGCTTCTCTTCGAGTACGCCGATGGACTCTTTGACGCGCGTGTAGATGCCGTCGGCGTCGAGCCCGTACTTAGCGAGCAGGAGTTTGGCGTCGCCGTGCGTGACCCAGCGGTCGGGGACGCCCATGCGCACGATGCGCACCTTGTCTTGGAGTCCGTTCTCTTCGAGCAGTTCCAAGACCGCCGCGCCGAAGCCGCCCGCCAGATATGCTTCCTCGACCGTCACGATGAGCCGCTTCGTGCGCGCCAGCGCAAGCAGCACGCCGGCGTCGAGCGGCTTAACGAAGCGCGCGTTGACGACCGTCGCCTCGATGCCGTCGCGCGCCAACTGCTCGGCGGCTTGCAGCGACGGATACACCATCGAGCCGTAAGCGACTATCGCCACCTCGCTTCCGGCATCGCGCAAAATCTCCGCCTTGCCGATCTCTAACAGTTGCGGCTCGCGCTCCGTGTCCGCACCCACACCGTTGCCGCGCGGGTAGCGCATCGCCGTGGGACCTTCGTGCGCGAGCATGGTGAGCATCATGTCGCGCATCTCGCCCTCGTCCTTCGGAGCCATCGCGATGATATTGGGCACGGCGCGCAGGTACGCGATGTCTAAGAGTCCGTGATGCGTGGGTCCGTCGCCGCCCGCGATGCCGCCGCGGTCGAGACAGAACTTGACGTTGAGGTTTTGCAGACACACGTCGTGGACGATCTGATCGAAGGCGCGCTGCAAGAACGTCGAGTAGATGGCGCAGACCGGCTTTAACCCCTCGGTTGACATCCCGGCGGCGAACGTCACACAGTGCTGCTCGGCGATGCCTACGTCGAACGATCTTTCGGGAAATTTTTTCAGCACCTGATCAATTCCCGTCCCGTCCGGCATCGCGGCGGTGAGCGCAACGACCCGTTCGTCCCGCTCCATCAACTCGCACAGAGTCTTGCCGAAGACGGCGGTGTAGGTCGGCGGCTGCGCCTTCGTGGACTTGACCATCTCGCCCGTCGCCGGATCGAAGGGACCCGTGGCGTGCCAGGCGTAATAATTTTTCTCGCCCGCCGGAAAGCCTTTGCCCTTCGTCGTCAGGCAGTGGACGATGACGGGCGAGTCCTTGATCTGCTGCGCCTCGCGAAACGCACGGACGAGCGACTGCGTGTCGTGCCCGTCAACGTAGCCGATGTACTTGAAGCCCAGCTCGTTGACGAGTGCGCCCGGCAAGACCGCCGCCGCGATGGCGTCCTTAAAAGTCTTCGCCGCCTGATGCAGACGCTCACCGACCGTCGGCACTGATCTGAGCGCCTCGCCCACTTCGTCTTTGAAGCGGTGATAGCCGTGCGCCTCGCGTATGCGGTTCAAGTACCCGGTGAGCGCGCCGACCGCAGGGGCGATAGACATCTCGTTGTCGTTAAGGACGACGATCAAGCGCGTCTTCAGATGCCCCGCCTGATTGACCGCCTCCATCGCCATGCCGCCCGCGAGAGACGCGTCGCCGATCAAAGCGACGACGTGGTGATGCTCGCCGCGACGGTCGCGCGCGATCGCCATGCCGAGCGCGGCGGAGAGCGACGTGGAAGCGTGACCCGCGCCGAAGGTGTCATACTCCGACTCATCGCGCTTCAAAAATCCGCTCAGCCCGTCGTACTGTTTGATCGTCGGCAGCTCATCGCGTCGCCCCGTCAAAATTTTGTGCGCGTAAGCCTGATGCCCCACGTCCCAGACGAGCCTGTCGTCTGGCGTCTCGAAGGCGTAGTGCAGCGCGACGGCTAACTCGACCGCACCAAGGCTCGCGCCCGTGTGACCGCCGATGCGCGCGCAGATGTCTATGATGTACTGGCGGATTTCGTCGGCGACCTCCTGCAACTGCTCAGGCTTCAGTCGTCGTAAATCCGCGGGCGAGTTGATCTGTCGAATGAGATTCATCGGGGCAGATTGTAACGCGAATTGCGGGCGCGCGCACGCGGCAAAAACGCCGGAAAACGCGCGCCATCCTTTTTTAAGACCGCGCGGGCGCGTGCCGCGTCTAACATTCTGGAATCGTCGCGGGCGGACTGCGCCTGCCACGCTTCCCCAGAGAGAGAAGCGTGCCGCGGTCGCGAAATGGATCGCGGCACGCTCGCCATCCTTGAACAGATTTATTGAAGGAGAAATTTTTTATGAGAGGCAAGCTGGTCAAAATTTCGGTCGCCGCGAGTCTTATCGCGCTCGTCGCGGGCGCGAGTCTGGCGCAGACGCCCGCCGCGCCGCACGATCCGAACAACTTCCCCGCACAGGGTCGCGCGGGCAGGCGCATGGGCAGACAGAAACTCGACAACCCCGTGCGCGGCGAGCAGGCGGAGCGGCGTGCGCTGCGTCACCTGAACCTGACGGACGCGCAGCGTCAACAGATGCGCGCCATCGAACAGCGCTACGGTCAGACGTTTCGCGCCGACCGAGAGGAGCTGCGCAAGCTCGTCGAGACGCGCCGGGGCGGCGCGTCGCTCACGCCAGAGCAACAGGCGCGCGCGCGTCAACTGCGCGAGGAGCTGCGCGCCAACGCCGACCGGATGCGCGGCGAACTCCAGAACCTGCTCACACCTGAACAACGCCAGCAGATGGAGCAGTCGCGCGAGGAGATAAGGAAGCGGCGCGCGGAGCGGACGATGCCGCCGGCGCCGGGCAACGCGAA
>JAVXVR010000280.1:0-3156 GCA_032230165.1 Acidobacteriota bacterium
GCCGGTCGTGGTGATGTCGCCGCGCTTCGTCGGATCAATGCAGTACATGTGACCGACGCCCTCGCCGTGCTCCGGGTCTTGCCCGTTCGAGATATAGACCTTGCCGTCATAGACGACCGGAGTGGAGATCAATTCGTTACGCGTCTTGGGCCAGACCGAATCTTTCGGGTTGCAGTCAAACTCCCAGAGCTTCTTCCCCGTCAAGGCGTCGTAGCCGCGAATCCAGCCGTCGCCCTGTCCGTGTATGACCTGCACGGTGTCGCCGATCTTGCCCACGGTGGGCGAAGACCACTGACCGTGGAGGATTTTGTCGAAGACAGAGTTGTCTTCCCAGACGAGCTTGCCCGTGTTCTTGTTGACGGCGATGATGGCGGGCGCTTTGGGCGAAGGGATGTTGACGTGGCTCTCGTCCTGCCCGTTCGAGGTGGAGACGTAGATCAGATCGCCGTAGATGACGGGCGAGGAGTTCGCCATGTTGTGGGGCTGCGAGCCGACTTCCTCCATCATGTCGAACTTCCAGATAACGTCCGCATCCTTCGCTCCTTTCAACTTCTCGTCCGTCACGCCGTCGTTCTTCCCATCGGTGAAGCCTTTGGTGTCGAGCGCGACCAGCTCCGCACGGTTCGTCACGTAATAAAGTTTGTTGCCCTCGACGACTGGCGACGAGCAGACGCCCTGATAGGGCCAGTCGTTGACGCGCCCCGAGGCGAGCTTGTCGGAAACAGCCTGCCATAAGAATTCGCCGTCCGACTCGCGAAACGCCATCAGGATACCCTTGTCGCCTTTGACGTTCGGATCACGTAAGCCCTCGTTGTTCGTGCCGACGTAAACTTGCCCGCCCGCGACCACGGGGTTGCCGTAAGCCTGCGAGCCGAGCCCTGCGACCCACTTGATGTTCTTTTTCGTCTTCACGTCCCAGGAGGTGGGAATACCTTTCATGTTCGAGACCATGTTGCGGTCGGGCGTGCCGCCCCACATGGGCCAGTCGCCGCCACCGGGGTCGGAAGCCGAGGCGGAAGGCAAAAGTAAAAAGGCAAAAGGCAAAAGGGCGAAGGCGCAGAGGGGGAGAAATAGAGGGCGGGAGATCGTGCGTTTCTTCATGGCGTTTCCTTTGATCAATTTCTTGCCTATCGGTGCTTACTTGTAAGAGACGATGATCGAGCCGGGGACACCGGGGAATATTTCGCTGCGCGTGAAGCCCGCGTCCTTGAACATCCGTTCTAGCTCGGCGAAGGTGTAGGCGTCGCCCGCCTCGGTCGAGCCGAGCATGTTGATGGCGAAGGCGGCAGTCTGCGGCGGCGTGACGCGATCCTCGTTCGGCACGAACTCTAAGGTTATGGCGCGACCGCCGTCTTTGAGCGCGTCGCGGACTCTGCCGAGCAGACGCTCGTTGGTCGGCGGATCGAAGTGGTGCAGGAAGTTCGTGAGCAGGACAATGTCGTAGCCTGCGCCGAGGTCAACGTCGAACGCGCTGCCGGGGATCGTGTGGTAGCGTTCGGCGACGCCCGCCTCTTGCGCGTTCTTCTCGGCGATGGCGAGGACGTTCTTCCAATCGACGGCGTAAACTTGAGCCTGCGAGTTGTGTTGCGCGATGGTGATGCCGAAGATGCCGTGACCCGCCGCGATGTCGAGAACTTTGCACGCGCCGTCTGATCCGACAATCTGCGCGATAGCGGCGGCGGGCGGGCGCATCATCGCCACCATGCTGCGCGCGAAATCCTCCCACATCGGGTGATCGGGCGTCATTGAACCCTGTTCGGGCATCGTCGTGCCGCCCTTGCGCACGCTCTCCGTGAACGTCTGGTAAGCCTCGACGAGGGAGCCGCTGGCGAGGAAGCCCGCAATGCCGCCCATGTAAGCCGGGGAGGTGCGGACGAGGAAGATTTGCGACTCGGGCGTGAGAGCGTAGCGACCGTCCTGCTTCGTGAGGAAGCTCGCGACGGTCAGGTAGTCGCAGAGCACGCGCGCACCTTTCTCGGCGCACCCGCAGCGTGCGGCAATCCGTGCGGGGGTGTCGTCGCCTTCGGCGATTGCCGTGAAGATGTCGAGTTCGATGGCGGCGCGCATCGCCGCCGTCATCTGGTAACCGGTCAGCGCCTGGAAGATGCGCTCGGGCGTCGGCTGTTGTGATTGCGCGTTCGACTGTTGCGTCGTTGGTGTTGTACTCATAGTTTATTTGTTCGGATAGACCTTCATGTTGTCGAAGTAGATTTCGGCAGCGATGGCGTTGGCGAAGACACCGGGGCTGCCCTGATGGTTGCCAATCGGATCGATCATCTCGATCATCCATGCGGCGGGCTCTTGTTCGCTGACTGCCCAGACCTTGCCGCGCGCTCTCACCTTACCGTCGGGCAGATTCTCAACCATGAGCTTCATCCGATACCACGTGTCGGGCTTCCACGCGAACGGGGCGTGGACGGTGCGGTGTATTTCGGGTTGCCACGGCTCTAAGTGCATCTCGCCCGCGTTGCCGTAGAGCACGAGCGCGTAGCGCTGCGCGATGATGCCTGCGTCGCCCAACTGCCGACGCTTCTCCGTGGCGCGCACTTCGCCCTCGACCGTGTAGTCGTGCAAATCCGACTGACCCATGTAGGCGCGCGAGCGCGTCAACAGCGACGAGCCCTCGGTCGTCTTAACCAACACCTTGTTGCCTTCAAGTTCGCGCACGGCGTACTTCAAAGTCGTGCTCGTCCACGCGACGGGCTCCGTGTTGATGGCGTAAGCACTGAAGTCTTCCGCCCACGGCAGGACGGGCACGATCCGCACGCGCGCCGCGCCCGTGATGCCGCCCACAGTCGCTTTCACCGTCCCGGCTTGGCGACCGCCGTCAGACGCCGAGACGAACTGACCGTCGGCGACCGTGCCCTTCAGTTTATCGAGCGACCACTGCGCTGACTTTTCTTCGCGGATGAAGTTGCCGTGCTCGTCGAAGAGCCGCACGCGGAAGTTCAGCGTCTCGCCGGGCTTGATGATGAGTTCGGTCGGGACGACTTGCACGAACGTCGCAGCTCGGTTTCCGTCGGTCTCATCATGGCTAAGATCGATGCCGGTAGCTCTGGTCGGCGTCGCGTTTGACTTCTTCCCGATGGCGTAGAGCGTTGTGTCGGTGGCGAAATAGATGCGACCGTTAGAGATGGCGACGGAACTGAGCACGGG
>JAVXVR010000296.1:0-2854 GCA_032230165.1 Acidobacteriota bacterium
CCTCACCCTCTTCCTTCGACGCCATCTCGACGAAGCCGAAGCCGCGCGAGCGACCGGTGTCGCGATCCTCGACGACGTTCGCCGATTCGACCGTACCCGCCTGTGCAAACAGGTCGCGCAGATCGTCGCTCGAAGTCTGGAATGAGAGGTTACCGACGTAAAGTTTGATTGACATGAGTCTTTATCCTTCTCCTTTGCGGAGTTCCAAGAGAAGCCTCCAACACGAAGTGTGCTTCGGCGTAACGGTGACAGCGAAGGTTCGCGTTCGGGTGCTCTGCGAAGAGCGGCTTCTACCAATGTTGAAATCAGCCTACTCTCGAACCATCCGAACGCCGCCGCCTGTCCTAGGCGCGGGGCGCATCACCGTTGATACGCTGAGAGAAGGAGTAACTGTCTTATGATGCAACAGATCGCCCCTCAGTTGCAAGGGCTGGCGGGAGGCGGGAGGCTAAACTAAGCGCGTGCGGGCACGTCTCAAGCCCCGGCGACGGCGAGCAATTCCTCGGCGATTCGCGCGCGTGTCTCGGCGATCAGGTGAGCCACGTCCTCTTCGCGCCCGGTCGAGAGTCCGTCGGTCTCAATCGGCGGGAGAATGACCATCTCAATCATCCCTGAGCGCGCCTGCCCCGTGCCCTTGCCCATCAAAACGTCCGTGTGCTTGATGGCGACGGGGACGACCGACGCGCGCGCATCAATCGCCATGTGAAACGCGCCCTTCTTGAAGGGCAGAATCTCGCCGGGCTGCGCGCGCGTGCCTTCGGCGAAGACGCCGAAGGAGACTCCGGCGCGGATGCGCTCGGTGGCGGCGCGCACGGTCTCAATCGCCCGCGCGCGGTTTGTGCGGTCAATCGCGAGGATGTTGACGAAGCCCATGCCGTAGCCGAGGATCGGCACTTTCAACAGCTCCTTTTTGGCGAGCAAGCCGATGCGGCGACCGATGTGGCAAAAGAGCGTCGCCGTGTCGAGGTAGGAGCGATGGTTGGCGATGAAGATGTAGGTCTGGCGCGGGTCGAGCAGCTCGCGCCCGCGCGCGACGACACGCATTCCGCTCAAGCGCAGCCACTGTCTGCCGCCCCACAGCGCCCACGGGTAAACCCACTCGCGCCGCCGCGCGAGCCAGGAGACCGTGAGCACGGGCGGACCTACGATGAGTAACAGCATCGCGGCGACGAAGAATATCCACCATTGATGTAGCTTCCCCCACAGAGTCGGGCGCACCTCCGCGTCGAGCGGCGTGCGTATGATCTCGCGCGCGTGACGGCTCGCCAACGCGCGCGCGTTCGTCTCGCCCGCGCACGCCTCCGGCGCGCTCAAATCACCCGCGCGCGCGCCGCCCGCACCTGTGATAGACTCTGCGGCACCGCGTCTTAGTTCCGACTGTTCGCTCATCAGGAAATTGTCCGTTGTCCGTCGTCCGTGGTCAGTCGTAATTTCCATCTTCGGGAGATCGCTCGCCTGTCATGAACAACGGACAACCGACCACTGACGACTGACAAATAATCCGAAAGAGGTTCGTCATGCCTCGTCAACTGCTCCGATCTGTGCTCCCTCTCGTCGCCGCCCTCGCGCTGCTGCCGCACGTTACCGTCAATTCCGCACAAGCGCAAAAGCGTCAGAAGCCGATAGCAGGCTCAGCCACTTCGCCTAACCCTCCCGTGGTGGCTCTGGTCGGGACGCCGACACCGCAGTCCGTGCTCGGCTTCACACCCGGCGACGATCGCACCATCGCCGACTGGACGCAGATCACGAAATACTTCGCGCGCCTCGACGCGGCGAGCGACCGCGTCAGTGTGCAAACCATCGGCGAGACGACGCTCGGGCGCCCGATGATCGTCGCGACGATCAGCGCGCCAGAGAATATACGCAATCTCGCGAAGTACCAAGACATCCAAAGGCGTCTCGCAGACCCGCGCCTCGTCGCGTCAGAGCAAGAGCGCGAGCGACTGGTGCGCGAAGGCAAGACGGTCGTCGTCATCTCCTGCTCGATCCACTCGACCGAGATCGTCGCCTCGCAGATGTCCATGCAGTTGGCTTACGACCTCGCCTCCGCGCAGGACGACGAGACGCGCGAGATTTTGCAGAACACGATTCTGCTCCTCGTCCCTTCCGCCAACCCCGACGGCGTGCAGATCGTCGCCGACTGGTATCGCAAGACGATGGGCACGCCTTACGAGGGCACGGAGCCGCCGGAAATTTACCACCACTACGCCGGGCACGACGACAACCGCGACTGGTTCATGCTGAATTTGAAAGAGACGCAGGAGCTGACGCGCCTCATGTGGAAGGAGTGGTTCCCGGAAGTCGTTTACGACGTGCATCAGCAGGGCACGACCAGTTCGCGCTTCTTCGTCCCGCCCTTCTTCGATCCGCCCAATCCACACATCGCGCCGCTCCTCTTGCGCGAAGTCGGTCTCATCGGTCACAAGATCGCGGCGGACGAAGAGGCTGCCGGCGTGCAGGGCGTCGTCACGAACGCGCTCTACGACACGTGGTGGCACGGCGGCTTTCGCACCGCGCCCTACTTCCACAACGCGGTCGGCATTCTCACCGAAGCCGCGTCGGCGCGTTTGATGACGCCGATTAGCGTCACGCGCGAACAGCTCGGGCGCGCCTCGACGCGCGGCATGGACTCGGCGCTCCCCGCCACGCCGCAGACGAACTTCCCCGATCCGTGGCAGGGCGGCACATGGCGCGCGCACGACATTATGCGGATGGAGATGATCGCCTCGCGCGCCGTGCTCTCGATGGCGGCGAAGTACCGCGCGAGGTATCTCAGAAACTTCTACGAACTCGGTCGCGGCGCGCTCGACGCAGCGCAGGCGAAGGACGCGCCGCTCGGCTACGTCGTCCCGCC
>JAVXVR010000415.1:0-7276 GCA_032230165.1 Acidobacteriota bacterium
GCCGAGCTCCAGAAGCCGAAGCCGTTGCCGCAGTCGTGCACGAAGAGATTGATAAACTTTGTGTGCGCGCCGTTGACTTCAACGCCATTCGGTCTCTCATTCGTGCGATCAGGGTTTGAGTTCATCACCTCGAAGCCCCAGAAGGTCGTCCACTCGCCGTTGACCGTGAGCGAGCCGTCAATCGTCGCGCGCTCGTTCGTGAACTGAGCGATAAGGATCGGCTGACCTTCCGTCCCCGCGAGTCTGCTCTTGAATCTTCCTTTGTAAGTGCCGCCGCGCAGCCACAACGTGTCGCCCGCCTTCACCTTCGACTGCCTTGAGAGCGCGCTCGCCAAATCCCACGGATGATTTTTGCTCCCGTCGCCCTCCGCTCTGCCGTCAGGCGCGACGTAAACTTGCGCGCCGCGCGTCGCGCGTGGGCGCGATGGCGGAGGCGCGGCGGACTCGTCCGCGTCGGAAGTTCCGCCGCCCGACGCGCCGCCGTCATTAGCCCCGACCTCATCGCGCGCACCCATGTGCGTCGAGCGGATGGCGAACGCTGCCGCGAGCAGCACGCAGAGCGCGATGACTCCGGCGAGAATAAGTCGTGTTGAGCGTTTACCACGGTGCATCAATTTTTCTTTCGGCGTTGCGCGCAAATGTCTTTCATTGTCTTGACGACGTGCGCCAACTCTTCGTCGCGCATCCCCGGAAAGATCGGCAGGCTGATGAGTCGCTCCCACATCGCAGTCGCCACCGGAAAATCTTCCGCCGTCCAGCCGAACGTCTCGCGGTAGTAAGGATGCAGGTGCAGCGGTCGCCAGTGAACGGAGCAGCCGACGCCCGACTGCTTCAACTCTTCGACGAAGGCGTTGCGATCAATCGAGAGTCGTTCGAGATTTAGCCTGATGGGGAACAGATGCCACGCGTGGACGCGGTTCGCATCCGTCGGCGGAAGCTCTACCTCTTCAACGTCGGCGAGCGCGTCGAAATAAAAATGTGCGATCTCTTCGCGTCGAGCGCGCATTTCTTCAGCGCGCGCTAGTTGGTGGATGCCTATGGCAGCGGCGATGTCCGTCAGGTTGTACTTGTAGCCCGGCGCGATGATGCGATAGTCCCAACTCCCGCCGCCCGAATATCTCTCCCAAGCGTCGTGCGACAGACCGTGCAGAGACATCAGGCGCATCCGCTCGGCGAGTTGCGGGTCATTCGTCGTCGCCATGCCGCCCTCGCCCGTCGTGATCGTCTTGTTGGCGTAGAAGGAGAAGCACGACACATCAGCCGTGCCCTCTCCGCAACGCTGCCACGCCGCGCCTTCATCGCTTCGCCACGCCGCCGGAAAGGCGTGCGCCGCGTCCTCGACGATCCACAAACCGTGTCGCGCGGCGAATTCCTTCAACGCGCCCATGTCCAACATCAAACCGCCCACGTGAACCGGCATGATGCCGACGATCGACAACTTGTCCGAAGACGTCTTCTTTGACGACCCATCCGGCGTCCAGCCCTCGCTCAGTCGAGCCAGCTTCCGCTCCGCATCTTCGAGGCTCATGTTCGTCGTCAGGGGATCGCAGTCCACGAGCAGAGGCAGCGCGCCCTGATAGCGCACGACTTCGGCGGTCGCGGCGAACGTCATCGTTGGCACGAGCACCGCCTGACCCGCGCGCAATCTCAACGCTTCGACCGCGAGGTGCAACGCTGCCGTGCAAGAGTTGACGGCGACGGCGTGCCGGGCGCCGACGCTTGCGGCAAACTCCTGCTCAAAGCGTCTGACGCGTGCGCCTGTCGTCAGCCAACCTGAGCGCAGCGCGGCGACGACCTCTTCGATCTCCGGCTCGCCGATCTGCGGTCGGAAGAACGGAACTTGGACGCTCGCCGCAGAGTCGCCAACGTCGCGAAGTGGAGAGTCGTCAACTCTATGCAGTGAAGCGTCGTCAACGTCGCGAAGCGCGGCGCGTTGTGACGTATCGCTCTCCACCGTGTCATATCGTTCGAGAATGGAGTTTGAATTTTTCATAAGCTCTGATCCACTCCGTGCCCCAGCGCGCGCGGCTCGAAGTACTGTGTCTGCCCTCGCCGGTCGCGCCAGCGATTCCAGAACCTGATTAACCCTGCGAGGAAGCCGAAGCCGTAAGAGAGATGCAGCGTGGCGAAAGTCGCGGGCAGAAGCGGCAACAAACGCCAGTCGTTCTTTCTCGCCGTCAACACGGAGGCGCACAGGTTAGCCGCGACGTAAGCGCACGCGACCGCTGCGAGCGCGAGCCGCGCCGCGACGAAGAACGGCGAGAGCAGACTCAAGATCAACAACGCGGCGGCAAAGAGCGGCGGCGCAAACTGCCGTGCGCGCATCTGTCGCGGGTGCTTCTGCAACACGCGCACCTTCCAGTAGCCATACTGAAAATATTGGCGACGCAGAGACCGGAGCGAGCCGCGACTGTAATAGCGCGAGCGGATTTCGGGCACGAGCAACAGCCTTCCGCCGAGTGAGCGCAGGCGGTAGTTGTACTCGTCGTCTTGATTGCGAATCAGTTCCTCATCGAACAGTCCCGCCTGCTCGATGGCGCGCCGCGTGTAAGCCGGGAAGGCAATCGAATCAACCAGCATCCGACGATCCTTAACAGTGCGAAACGCCGATCCACCCACGCCGAAGCTCGAACTCATCGCCGCGGCGATGGCGCGCGCGGTCGTTGTCAGACCGATGGTCTTGATGGGGCCTCCGACGCCTTCGACACCTTCCCGCGCCAAACACTCGACGCAGCGACGCACATAGTCGGGCGCGATCTCGCAGTGCCCGTCCACGCGAACAACGATCTCGCTGCGCGCCACACGCAGCGCCGCATTCAATGCGGTCGGCGCGATCCGTCCCGTGTTGTCAACGAGTCGCAGCCGCGCGTGTCGCGCTTCGAGCGCGCGGACGATCTCGCGCGTGCCGTCAGTTGACATCCCGTCGGCGACGATGATCTCGACGCGCTCCGCGGGATAGTCCTGCGCGAGCACCGCGCCGAGACTTTGCGCGATGAACCCCGCCTCGTTGCGGACGGGCATGATGACGGTGACGAACGGTTGATGGCTCATGCTCAAGTTGGTGTTCGTGCTCACGCTCACGCGCCCGCCGCCTCGATGCGTCGGCGCGTCTCCGCCGAAAGGTTGCAGACGACCGCGCGATACTTCCCGTTCGCGCCGCGCGGTATCTCGTCCACCTGTTCAAGCACTACCTCGATTGCGCCCATGCGCTCGCGCATCCCGCGTATGATTGAGCCGCCCGACGCGAGCGTGAAACCGGGCGCGGGCACGTAGCGCACGCGCACGCGCTCAAGCGACTCCTGCACGATCTGCGCCTCGCGCACGGGCAGACGCGCGTCGTAGATCGTATCTATGCAGCCGACGCGCCGCCCGTCCGCCGTGTAAACGAGATCGTCTGTGCGCCCCTCGACCGACGCGAGCACGGGCAAGGTTCTGCCGCACGCGCAAGGCTCATCGCCAACGACGGCGCGCGCGCCGCGGTCGCCGACGCGGTAGCGTATGAGCGGCATGTCGTCGTTTAATAATCCCGTGCAGACAAGCTCGCCCGTCGCGCCGTCGCTCACGGATTTGTCGTCCGCGAGGACTTCCACGACGCCCGCCTCTCGCCACAGGTGCAGCTTCCCTTCCTCGCACTCGCTCGCCGCCGCGACGATCTCACTCATGCCGTAGGTCTCGCGCACGGGACACTGGAACGCTTCGGCGATTACGCGCCGCTGATGCTCATAAACCGGCTCGGCGTTGGTGACGACGACAGACATCTTCAGATCGTCGCGACCCGCGCGCAGCACGCCTTGCGCCAGCGAGTAGAGCGAGGACGTGTAGCCGAGCAGGTAGCGGACGCGATAGCGTCTGAGCGCGTCGATGTAATGTGTGATGAGATCGGGTGCAAGATGATAAGAGGACAGGTAGAGCTGCCGCAGCGCAGAGTTCCAGACCCAGAACGGCGGGCGACGATTTGCGACCGGCACGACGAGCTGACCGCCGAGGATCGCCCAACGGTCTTGGCGCGAGACGCCGTACCACTGGCGCAGACGAGCCTCGCACAGCGCATACCACGCGCGCACTGTCTCACGTGAGAGCCACAGGTCGAGCGACTTTCCGGTCGTGCCGCTTGTGTGATCGTAGAACATGCGCCGCACGTCGCAGCCCGTCGCCAGAAAAGCGCGCGCGTCCTCACGCACAGACTCTTTCTCAAGCACCCGCCAGTTCTCCAAACGCTCCCACGACGCGACGTCTCCGCGCCGCCGGCGCTCCGCCCACTGCTCGCGGTAGAAAGGAACCTGCGTCGCCGCGCGATGCAGCACGCGCGCCAGCCGCTCCTCCTGCCACCGCTGCCAACGCTCCGCGCTCCACTGCTCACGCTCAAGCGCCTCTTCGACCAGACGCTGCGTCTCACTCCCATATCGCCACGAGCGCAACTGGTAGCCGCGCAACGTAGCCGCGACCGAGCGCAACGGCGCGGGCGAGCGATGGTAAAGCTGTAACAGCTTTTGGTTCATGATTCGTGCGCCGTGAGTTCGTCCGCGTATAACGCGCGTGCATCCGTCGTGCGTGTGAGCGCGTCCGCCGCGTGCGTCGTCGTGCGAGTTGGCGTGCCTTCGTCGCTTGAACGCTTGCGCGTGAGACGACCGCGCGCGGACTGTTGCCAGCGGTAGGCTCTCTCGGCAAGCTCGCGCGAGCGCGCGAGCCACGCATAGCGACTCCACATCCATTCATAGAGCGTCGCGTCTGCGAGTGCGCCGAACTTTAGTTTGGCGTCGCCGCCGCCCGCCATGTCGAGTGTCGTACAATTCGCTTCCATCCCGCGCTGCATCGCCGTCCACGTCAGCAGTTCCACGGGGCAATGCCAGCGATACTCCGTGCGGTGCGCCCAGCCCCACAGGTGGAGTTCTTGCCCCTCGCGCATGAACAGCCCCGTGGCAATGCACTTGCCGCCAAGGGGCAGGCTCACCGAGATCGCCAGAAGATTCCCCGCGTCTTTTAGGTGACGGAAACACTGAAGCACGCGATCCTCTTTGAACGGCACAGACTTGCCGCGACGCGTGAAGACTTCCTTGATCTGTGCGTAGAACTCGGCGACGAAAGACTCGTCATCTTCGACGCGCGCGATGAGTCCCAGCTTGATCGCCTTGCGCAACTGATTGCGCGTCTTCGCCTTGATGTTTTTGAGCGCGCGCTCCTCGTCGCCGGGAAAGAGCTGTACGCGGTAAGTCGAAAACTGCTTGCCGCGAAATCCAAGCTCAGCCATCGCCTCGCGGTCGAGGTGCGCGCTCGTCATCTCGACGTGATGCACGCCGTAACGCGATTTCAGAAACGGGACGAGCGCGGCGCAAATCTCGCGCGGCGAAACCCGCTCCGCATCGAAGAGGGGACCCATGCTCTCCGTCTGCCAACCGACGAGCGGCGAGGCGAAGATACGCAAAAGCAGACCCTTGCGTAGCAGAAAGCCCGGCAGGCATCCGACGATCTCGCCATCTCTCTCGAACACGAGACGCACCGCGCGCGCGCCCGTGAAGGATTCGACGTAGCGCAGCCAGACCGTCTTGTGAAAGATGCGATAGTTCTCAAAGCGCATGACCAACTCGTCCCACGCCTCTATCTCGCGCGGCGTGGCTTCGCGGACGACGACGCCGACTTCGTGTGTGTTGGGCGAATCAGCCATCGCTAGGAAGTGCCTCCGCGCACCTTGCTCGCCAGCCAACGCGTCTCAAGTCGCCGCAAATCTTTGTGCGAGATGCTGCGCTCCGCCGTGTCCTGACCATCGCGCAGGTAGTCCAAAACTTCCGAGACGGGCGCAAACCAACCGCCCGCCTTCGCCAAGTATTCGAGCCGCCTGCGAAACTCCGCATCAACTCGTCCGCCCTCCGCGAAGCCCGCTGCGAAGTGGACGTAGGCGACCGAGAGACTGCCCGCTTCGATCAGACGGTCGAGCTTCTCGTAGGTGAAGTTGTTGAGGAAGCGACGCAGGCTCGAACCGTTCGATGAGGCGAACCAGTAGTTGACGAACGGGCGGCGCGGATCGTGATACGGCATCGCGGGACAGAGCGCGAGCGTGTCCGGCTCGTCGAAGACGAAGTTGCGCACGTAGCCCACGCGCTCGCGGCAGAGGTCGCCCCAGAAGTGCGCGTCCGACGGGACGTGACCGCGCGACGCATTGCCGTTGCGCCCGCGTGTCAGCGCGCGATAGACGCCGCGCCGCCAGCCCGTCAGACGAGCGTCGCCCCAGTAGATATTCTCTTGGCAGCCGAGGTGGTTGCAGTGGACGATCATCTGTCTGCCAAACAGTTCGCCGAAGCGTTCGAGACCGCGCCGCGTCCGCTCGCGCACTGATGTCGTCGGCGCGATGTTGTGCAGCCCGATCTCGAAGCCGCGCTCGCGAAGCCTCATCACCCAATTGAGATAGCTGCGATCCTCACACGTCTCGCCGCCGTTCATCGCTTCGCCTTCACCGTCGAAAACCCACACGGATTTCGTCGTCCGCATTCCGAGATCGGCGAGCAGATCGTAAACGGGCTTTACCTTCTCGACGGTCGCCCAGTCCGTGTCGTCGAAGATCGTGAAGGCGAACTTGCGTCCGTCGGGCCACAAAACTTTCGGGACTTGCGCGACTGTCATACTGCACGCCCCCGACGCTTCGCGACCGACTCGAACAGCGACTCCCATTGCGGCATGATGAGCGACCAGTCGAACCGCTCAGCCTTCGTGCGACCCTCACGCGAGAGACGTTCGGCGAGCGCCGCATCGTTGAGCAGACGGCGAACGGCTGCCGCCATCGCTTCGGCATCTGCGGGCGGGACGAGCAGCGCGTCGCGCTCGTCTTCCAGCAGGCGCGGCACGCCGCCGACGTTCGTGCTGACGACGCACAGCCCGGAAGCCAGCGCTTCGAGCACGCTCACGGGCGTGTTGTCCACGTTCGTCGTGTTCAAAAAAATGTCGCCGCGACTGAGCCACTCGGGCACGTCGCGCTTGCGGATGCCGCCCGCGAAACTGATCCGATCCGCGACGCCGAGCGCGGCTGCCGTCTCACGCGTCCGCTGGAAACTCCCGTCGCCCTTGTCGCGCCCGACCATCGTAAGCTGCACTTCGGGGAAATCTTTCGCGAGCAGCGCAAGAACTTTAGGCGCGAGCGTCGGGTTATAGATTTCGTGGAACGAGCGCAGCCACACGAGGCGCGGCTGAACTGCTTGCCGCACGCGCATCTCGTAAGCAGCGAGGTTGACGGGGTTCGGCAGCAGTTGCAGCGCGTCGTGGAAGGGTCGCATCTCTTCGAGCAGAT
>JAVXVR010000510.1:0-5137 GCA_032230165.1 Acidobacteriota bacterium
CGCCTCCCGCGTCGCGTTCGGGAACTTCGGCGCGGAAGCGCAGGGGGTTCACGCGCACGACTGTGACGACGGGCGCGCCCGCCGCCAGATACTCGCCCGCGCTCGCCTTGCGCTCCTGCACCACGCCGTCGAAGGGTGCGACGATTGCTGTGTCGGCGAGTTGCTGCCGCGCGAGCGCCAGTTCCGTGCGCCGCTGCGCGAGCAGCGCCTGACGGTTGCGTATCTCTTCGACCGCGTCCTGATACTTCGAGAGCGCGACCTTGTAAGCCGCATCCGCCGACTCGAACTCCGAGCGCGCGATCACGCCCGACTCGACGAGCGTCACGGCGCGCTCGCGACTCTTTCGCGCTTCGTCCATCAAGGCGCGCGCCTGCCTGACAGTTCCCGTCTGTTCGAGATCAACTTTCTCGTCCGAACTGTCAGGCGCGAGCCCCAGACGCGCTCGCGCCTGCCCCAAAGCCGCGTCCGATTGCTGCACGCGCAGTTGGTAGTCCTGCTGCTCGACCTGCGCGATGAGCTGCCCCTTGCGGACGACGCTGCCGAGATCGACCGCGAGCGTGCGTAAGCGCCCCGGAACTTTCACGCTCACCGTCGCCTGATCCTGCGCGGCGAGCGTGCCCGTCACCTGCACGCTCGCGCCCACGGGCATCTCCTCGACCTTCGCCACCTTCACCTGCCGCGCATCACCTGCGCCCTCGCCGCCTTTGCCCTGACCTGTGGCGGATGACGAATAGTCGCTCTTGCAAGCAGAAGCCGCGAGCGCGAGGCAGACGAAGAGGCACACGAGCGAAGTCGCTCCAGCGCGTAGTTTGGTCGGGCGTTTGAATGAACTCTGTGCGTCGAACATGACGATTTGGATAATTACGTCAGAGTGGGCAGAGCCACGACTCTCCGAGATGAGCCATAAGTTTACATCACGGACGCGCTTTCGCGGAGCGCGCCGCAATGTGGATGAGAGAGCTTTTCACTGAGCGGGGCGCGTCATGCTGGGAGCGCGGGCATCCTGCCCAGCCTGTGCGTGCTGCCAGCAAGCTTAAAAGCTTGCGCCACCGATCAAGAAATTTCTTGATCGGTGGCGCTTCTTCTTTTCGCGCTGTCGCGCTCCCAGCACGAAACGCGGCTAGATCATGGGAACACGAGAGTCACGAGCGTGATGATGGCGGCGGTCGTGAGCGCGCGGCGGTTGATGCGGCGGGATTTGGCGCGAAGCTCCGCGATCAAACTTTCGTCCTCGATCCGCTCCTCGCCCGCGTCCATGTTGCGCGCCCCGCGCGCCGCTAGCGCGATGCAGGTCTTCTCGCGCGACTGCAACAGACCAAGCCCAGCGATCCAGACGGGCGGGAAGACGACGAGGCGCAGAGGGCGCGGCGCGCGCGACGCGACCAGCACGAACGCCGCCGCGACGCCAACCGTCAGCGCGACCATGCCGAGCAGGCGACGCTTGCGCCGCTCGCGCTCTCCGATGTTAACCTCTTCGCTGTTCACTCTAAACTCTGTTCAAGGTGCGTCCGCGCGCAAAGTCGCGAGCGGCTGACCCGCCGTGACGCGCTCGCCGACGCGCGCACTCAACACACTCACCACGCCAGCCGACGTGGCGCGTGCCGCAACGATGCGCTCCGCCGGAACAACTTGCGCCGCGCCCTGCTGCTGTTGCCGCGCCGCGATGAGTCCCGATTGCGCGCCCTGCGCTGCTTCCTGCGCGCGCTGGAAACGCTGCTGCGCGCGGTTGTAGAGGGCGTTCGCCCCGTCAAGCTCACCCTGCGAAGCCTGCCCCGCGGCGACGAGCGGCGTCAGCCGCTGAACCTCGACCTGTGTGCGCACGACCTCTGCGCGCGCCGCCTCGATCTCTCCCTGCGCCGCCGTCAAGCCACGCGCGGCGCGTGCCTGCGGGTCTTCCGAAGGCTGCGCCTGTGCTGCGCTGCTCGCGCGCTCGTCGCGCACGGCGATCTCGACGATCGCCGCGCCCTCCGCGACGTGCACGCCCTCCGAGACGAGTACGCGCCGCACCTCGCCCGCCGCAGGCGCGTTGACGACGATGATGCCAGCCGCCTCATTCTCACTCGTGGAGCGCGCACGACAGCCCGGCGCGATGAGCGAAGCGACTATGAGAACGACGAGCGCGAGCGACGCAAACGTTGACGACGCGAGCGACGACGACGCGCGCGCAGACGACGCGAGGTCGCGCCGTCGCGGTTGAGCGGCGGTCGTTAGTCGTGGAGCAGTTCCCGGTCGGCGATCAGTTATCACGCGGGCTCACACCTTTGACAGTGTCCGCGCTAGCCTTCGCGTCCGTAGCGGAAGGCTTTGCAGCGTCGGTCGCGGGTTTCGCCTCCGTGGGCGACGTGGGCGACGCGCCGCTCTCGGCGACGGCGGCGGGTCGCATCTCCAGAGTGCGTGTGTCGCCGAGGACGGCGACGTTGTTGGCTGAGAGCGTGTTGCCCGTGGCGTGTTGAAGCTGGGAGATGGATTTGTTGAGATCGGTCTGCGCTTGCAGCTCGCTTGCCTGCGCCGCAAGCAGCGTCGTCTGCGCTTGCAGGACGAGAAAGACGGTCGTCGTGCCCGCGCGGAACTGTCGCTGCTGGCTCGCGTACTGCTGCTCTGCGGAAGAGCGCGACGCGGCGGCTGATTGCAAACGCGCCTCCGCCGAGCGCACGGCTTGGAGCGAGTTGCGCACGTCCGCCTCGATGATCTGCTCGGCTTGCCTGATCTGATCCGTGATGCGATGCCCCTGCGCGAGCGAGCTGCCCAGGTTCGCCTCGGCGGTGCGATTCCTCAAGGGGAGCGAGACGCGGACGCCGACGCGCGCGGTCGGATATCTCTGGTCGAGCAGGTTTTGCAGAGACTGACCGTAGCCGCCGACGAGCTGCGGCGCGACCGTCGTCGTCGTGGTCGTGACGGTCAGCGGCGGCAAACCTTCTATTGCGGAAAGCTCGTTGATGCGCTGCGTGAGCAGCGTGTTAGTGCTCGTCGAGGACGAGACCCTCGGCACGAGCGTGCCCGCGAGCCCGGCGGAGGTGTACGTGCCGACGAGATCGAACTGCGGGCGCGTCTGATCGCGGAAGTAGCGCACGTTCACGTCGTTGATGTCGGCGCTCGTGCGCAACTGCGCGAGATCGGGTCGGCTCTCTAACGCCGCCTTGACCGCCGTCTCGACGGGTACGCGCGGCGCTTCGAGGTTGACGGGCGTGATGGGCGTGATGGCGCGCGACCAGAGCGACTCGGTGCGCGAGGGCAGGATCAAAGTCTTCAGAGTGTTCTCGGCTGTCGTGACGGCAGCTTGCGCGGTATAGACGTTCTGCTCGAAGGTCGTCACCTGTGTCTGCGCGGCGACGATATCAATCGGCGCGAGCACGCCCTGCGCGACCATGCGCTGGTTGCTCTCAACCTGCAAGCGCGCCTGCTTCACCGCGTCGATCTGCACTTGCAGGTTGCGGAGCGCGAAGACCAAGTCCCAGTAAGACTGCTCGACCTGCGAGATGACATCAATCGCGCGCTGGCGAAACTGCGCGTCGGAGAGCGAAAGATTTTTCTTCGCGATCTCGATCTGTCGGCGGTTGTTGTCGAAGCGCAAGCCCCGCAGGATCGGCTGCGTGTAGGTGAACGTAAACGCGGTCGGGTACTGCGGGTTGAGCGTCACGTTCTGGTTCGTCGTCGTCAGACGCGTCGAAGAGAAATCTAATTCGTAAGAGCCGCCAGCCTTGGGCGAGAAGCCGCCGAGCCGCATCGCGCCGGTCTCGTCCACCTGCGTCACAGAGCCGCTCGCGCCCGCGCCGCCCAGCGTCGAGCTGGTCGGCGTCGTCTGTCGTTCGTAGTAGCTCTCGGAAGAGAGGAGCGGATCATAGACGCCGCGCGCGGCGCGCAAATTGAACTCGGCGATCTGCACGTCTATGCGCGACTCGTCGATGTCGTTGCTGCTCTTGAGCGCCATGCGAATGGCATCGTTCAGAGAGAGCGGCACTTGATTCGTCACGTCCACGCCGACGCGATCCGCCGAAGGGAGCGGGCGCGCGGGCGCGCGAAAGTCGGGCGCGACGGGCGGCGGATCGGGCGGGAGTTCGGCGGGCGCGACGCCGTTCGAGACGCCGACGTTCTGTCCGGGCGTCTGTCCCACACCCGTCTGCGCGCCGCCGGTCGCGGGCACGTTCGGGTTGCTGGCTTGCGGCGCGGTCGTGCCTGCCGGGTTCGCTGACGAGGGCAAGCCCGAACCGGGTGGCGTCGTCGCGGGCGGCTGCGGCGTGACGGGGCGTGGTCCCTGCGTGTTGGGCGTCGTCTGCTGCTGCTGTTGCTGCCCGACGGGTGCGGGCTGCGCGCTCTGCTGCGCCTCGTTCGAGGGGCGCACGGTCGAGCCCGGCGCGTTGGGCGGCTGCGCGGTGGGCGCGGGCTGGGGCGTGCCGCGTTGCTGTTGCTGCGTCTGCGTCGAAGTTCCGGCGGGCGGTGTCTGCGGCGACGTTGACGGCGGCGCGGGCGTCGCAGCGGGCTGCTGCGCCGAGGCGTTCGACGCGGCGAGCGAGAGAGCGCAGACGACGAACGCGCAGGCAACTAACAACTGAATGACGACTGACGGCTTCGACTTAAAGATCATTTGCAAAACCTCAAGACTGATGACGATTGTAGGGGCAGGGCTTGTCCCTGCCCGTAGCGAGCGCAAGCTCGCTCACACGATCCGCAGTCATTACGACTTTGAAGAGCTGAGCAATTTGATTCGCGCTTGCGCGCGGCGGGCAGAGGACTTGTCCCTGCCCCTCCAATTTCTCAGCACGCACTCAATCACCCGACGCTTGATCGGCATACGTGTCCTTCTGCGTCGGGCGCGTGTGCGGCGGAGTGGGCTTCCGCGCGCGCGAGAAGTGTTGTGCGAGTCCCGCCCAGCCGTCGGAGAGTCGCTGACCGATGCCGCCGGTGAAGCGTCCGGAAGTTCTGCCCACGTAACCCCACACGCGCGATTCGCTCGCGTCCTCAAACAACGAGTAGAAGACGGGCACAGCTAAGAGCGTCAGGAGCAGGCACAAAGATTGACCGCCGACGACGAGCACGCCGATGGATCGGTTCGTCGCCGCGCCCGCGCCGCGCCCGACGATGAGCGGGATCATGCCGGCGACGAGCGCGATCGTCGTCATAAGGATTGGTCTGAGCCGGT
>JAVXVR010000584.1:0-5402 GCA_032230165.1 Acidobacteriota bacterium
GAAGATTCGCGGCGTCCTCGCAGAGATGCGCACCGTGCTCGCGGGACTCACCCGCAACCTCTCTCTCGAAACGTTGGATCGCGGCTATGGCGAGCACGCCGGTCAGACTGTCAGCTTCTTCCCGCGCACGCGCTCGCTCGGCATTGTCTTGCCGTCGAACTCGCCCGGCGTCCACACGCTCTGGACGCCCGCGGTCGCGCTCAAGACGCCGCTCGTCTTGAAGCCCGGCGCTGCCGAGCCGTGGACGCCCTACCGCATCATCCAGTCGTTCATCAAGGCGGGCGCGCCCCGCGAGGCGTTCAGCTACTACCCGACCAGCCACGCGGGCGCGGGCGAGATACTTCTGCGCACCGGGCGCGGCATGGTCTTCGGCGACACGGGCTCGACGGGACAGTGGCGAGACGATGCGCGCGTCGAAGTTCACGGACCCGGCTACAGCAAGATCGTCCTTGGCGCGGACTGCGCCAATGAGTGGGAAAAATATCTGGATGTAATCGCTGCATCGATCCTCGATAACGGCGGACGCTCCTGCGTCAACGCTTCCGGCGTCTGGACTCCGTCGCACGCCGAAGAGATCGCCGCCGCGCTCGCCGAACGCTTCGCGCAGGTTCAGCCGCGCGCCGCTGATGACGAAGACGCGCAGCTCGCGCCCTTCGCCGACGCCTCGGTCGCCGCGCGCATCAACGCGATGATCGATCAGGGGCTTGCGCTCGAAGGCGCGCGCGACGTGACAGCGGAGAAGCGAGGCGACTCACGAAGCGGCGGCGTGCGACTCGTCGAGTGGCAGAACTGTTCGTATCTGCTCCCAACCGTCGTGCTCTGTGAGAGCCCCGCGCACGCGCTCGCCAACCGCGAGTTTCTTTTTCCCTTCGCGAGCGTCGTCCAAGTCAACGAAGACGAGATACCGGAAGCGCTCGGCGCGAGTCTCGTGGTCACGGCGATCACGCGCGACGAATGGTTGATCAAGCGACTGCTCGCGTCGCCGCTCGTGGATCGTCTGAACATCGGCGCGGTCAGGACGAACCAGCTCAGTTGGGATCAGCCGCACGAGGGCAACCTCTTCGAGCACCTCTACGCGCGGCGTGCCTTCCAGCGCGCCGTCGCCTGAAGGAGTCTAGAGTCGGGAGTCCTGAGTCTGGAGTCGGAAGATAATCATCTTCCTGCCTTTGACTCCAGACTCCAGACTCCAGACTCCAGACTTCTCTATGAAGATTCTCTCCATCACGGCGGGCGCGGCGCAGATGTACTGCGGCAGTTGCCTGCGCGACAACGCCTTGACGGCTGAGCTGATCCGGCGCGGTCACGACGCGATGCTTTTGCCCGTCTATACGCCGACGCGCACGGACGAGCCGAACGTCAGTGCCGACAAAGTTTTCTTCGGCGGCATCAGCGTCTATCTCGAACAGCACGTTCCCCTGTTTCGCAAGTCTCCGAAATTCCTTGATCGCCTGTGGGACTCTACGTCAGCGATCCGCCTCGCCTCGCGCCGCTCCATCGCCGTCGATCCAGCGTCGCTCGGCGCGCTCACCGTCTCAATGCTGAAAGGTGAAGAAGGGAATCAGCGCAAAGAGACAGAGAAGCTCGTCGCATGGTTGCGCCAAGAGTCGCCGCCCGATGTCGTGGTGCTCCCCAACTCGCTTTTGATCAGTCTCGCGCGCCCCGTCAAGGAGGCGACCGGCGGGCGAGCAGTCTGCGTCACACTGCAAGGCGAAGACCTCTTCATCTCAGGACTCCCCGACGCGGATAGGCGCGCTGCGCTCGAACTCATACGCGCTTGCGTCCCGCACGTGGACGCCTTCATCGCCGTCAGTCATTACTACGCCGACTTCATGCGCGGGCTGCTCAATATTCCCACCGAGAAGATGCGCGTCGTGCCGCTCGGCATCAACCTCGAAGGCTACGCGCCGCGCGAGCCTGCGACGACTGAGCAGCGCGAAGGCGAGTTCGTCGTCGGCTACTTCGGGCGCGTCGCGCCGGAGAAGGGTCTGCACGTGCTCGCCGAAGCGTATAAACTTTTGCGGGGGCGCGAAGGTTTCGGCGCGGCTCGTCTCGAAGTCGGCGGCTATCTCGCGCCGGAGCATAAAACTTATCTGCGTGAGATCGAACGCGGCATGAAAGACGCCGGGCTCTCTGCGGAGTTTCACTATCGCGGCGCACTCGACCGCGAGGCGAAGATCAAATTCCTGCGCGGGCTCGACGTGTTCTCTCTGCCCGCGACCTACGATGAGCCGAAGGGTCTCTCGCTGCTCGAAGCAATGGCGTGCGGTGTGCCGCTCGTCGTCCCGCGACGCGGCGCGTTCACAGAAGTAGTCGAGCGCACGGGCGGCGGCTTGCTCGTCGAGCCTGACGACGCGGACGCGCTCGCCGTAGGTCTGCGCGCGATCAAAGAAGACGCGGCACGCGCCGACGAACTCGGACGCGCGGGCGCGGCGGGCGTGCGCGCACACTATTCCGTCGCGCGGATGGCGGATCGCGCGCTCGAAGTTTATGAGAGCGTGGCGGGCAATGCGGCAGGCGATGTGGCGAATGATGAGAGCCGCGCGGCGCACGTCTCCGTCGCTTAAGTCGCTATCCGTCTTCGTTTGAATCGTGCGGGCGAGAAGTTGAGGGCAAGTTTGCTCGAAGTCAAGAACCTGTCGAAAGATTATTTCACTCCGCGCGGCGCGCTCCCCGTCCTCTCAGGCGTGAACCTCACGCTCTCGCGCGGCGAGGCAATCGCCGTCATGGGACCTTCGGGGAGCGGCAAATCCACGCTGCTCTACATCGTCGGCGCGCTCGACACACCGAGCGCCGGCACGGTCGCGCTCGACGGTCGCAACCCCTTCGAGATGTCGGAGCGCGCGCTCGCCGCCTTTCGCAATAAAGAGATCGGATTCATCTTTCAAGACCACTGCCTGCTCCCGCAGTGCAGCGTCCTCGAAAACGTGCTCACGCCGACGCTCGTCGCGGGCACGCGCGGCGACGACATTGGGCGCGCACGCAACTTGCTCGAACAGGTCGGCTTGTCGGATCGGCTTGAGCATCTGCCCGGCGAACTCTCCGGCGGCGAGAAGCAGCGCGTCGCACTAGCACGCGCACTCATACGCGAGCCCACGCTGCTGCTCTGCGACGAGCCGACCGGCAACCTCGATCACGACTCGGCGGAGCGCGTCGCCGCGCTCCTCGTCGAGCTACATCGCGCGCAGCAGACGATCCTCATCGTCGTCACGCACAGCGCGGAACTCGCCGCGCATTTTCCCACGCGCTTTGAACTTCACGAGCGGAAACTGGAAAAAGTATGAAGTATGAACGATGAACGATGAAGTAAAAGCATTTCGTCTTCACTTCATAGTTCATCGTTCATACTTCATCATTTAGTTATGAAGACAACGACGCTGATCCGGCGCAACTTGAGTTACTACTGGCGCACGAACGCGGCGGTAGTGGCGGGCGTGTGCGTAGCGGTAGCGGTGCTGGCGGGCGCGCTCGTCGTCGGCGACTCGGTGCGCGCTTCTTTACGCGATCTGTTTTTGCGTCGGCTCGGAAGGACTGATGAAGTTGTCACGTCGTCGAACTTTTTCCGCGAGCGTCTGGCTGAAGAGCTGCGCGCGAACGAGAATCTCCGCAGCGCGGGGTTTGATGCGACGTGCCCGCTCGTCGTGTTAGACGGCGCGATCACGCACGAAGAGAGCAAGCGGCGCGGCGCGGGTGTCTCGGTTTACGGCGTGGACGCGCGCTTCTGGGAGTTTCACGGCGCGCAGGAGGTCGCCGCGCCGGGCGAGCGCGAAGTCTTGCTTAGCCAGAGCCTCGCCGACGAGTTGGGTGCGAGGGCGGGCGACTCTGTTCTGTTGCGCGTCGGGAAGCCTTCGGCGATTCCCATTGAATCTTTACACGGTCGCAAGGAAGACGTGGGGCGCACGATCCGTCTGACCGTGCGCGAAGTGCTGCCTGCCTCACGTCTCGGAGAGTTCTCTCTACGCGCGGCACAGGGCGAAGTGCGCGCGGCGTTCGTCGCGCTCTCGCGCTTGCAGAAAGACACGGGGCAAGAGGGCAAGGCGAACACGATCCTTGTCGCGGGCACGCGAACGGACGACGATCCGGCGCACGCCGCGCCGCGCCGTGAAATGGTCGAGCGCGCACTCAAAGAGACGTTCGCGCTTGAAGACTTGGGCGCGAGGGCGCGCGTGCTCGATGAACAAAAAGCCTTGTCGCTTGAAAGCGACGGCGCGCTCGTCTCTGATGAGCTGGCGAACGCTGCGGGCGCGACCGCCGACAACGTGAGTCTGCGCACGGTCGGCGTCTTCTCGTATCTCGCCAACGCGATCCGCGTGAACGGTCGCGAAGTTCCGTACTCGCTCGTCGCGGCAATCGGCGACGACGAGTTCAACCGTCTCGCGCGCACGGGCGCGAGCGTGACGGATAACGTGAAGGCGGTCGAAGGCGAGCGTGACGGCGAGAAGTTTCCGCCGATCATTCTCAACGAGTGGGCGGCGCGCGATCTCGGCGCGGGGCTCGAAGATGTGGTCGAACTCGACTACTACCTCTGGCAAGAGGAGGGGCGGCTCGCGACGGAGACGGCGCGTTTTCGCATCTCCGCGATCGTGCCGATCACAGGTCTCGCGGCTGACAGAAACTTAACGCCGGAGTATCCGGGCATCAGCGGCGCGGAGAGCTTATCCGACTGGGACCCGCCGTTTCCCGTCGATCTCTCGCGCGTGCGAAAAAAAGATGAGGACTACTGGCACGAATATCGCACCACGCCGAAGGCTTTCATCCCGCTCGAAGCCGGACAGCGACTCTGGCAGACGCGCTTTGGCAAGCTCACGTCGCTGCGCTTCTACCAGCAGACCGACTCCGCGCTCAATGATACGCGCGCGGAGTTTGAGAAAAACTTACGCGCGCAGATCGATCCGCTGCGCGTGGGCTTCACGGTCGCGTCGGCGCGCGCCGAAGGCTTGCGCGCCTCGCAGGGCGCGACCGACTTCGGCGAATACTTTCTCTACTTCAGTTTCTTCATCGTCGCCTCGGCGCTCTTGCTGGCGAGCCTCTTCTTTAAGCTCGGCGTCGAGCAGCGCGTGCGCGAGATAGGGTTGCTTCGCGCCGTGGGTTTCCCCGCCGCCCGCGTGCGCGCGATCTTTTTGTGGGAGGGTGCGGCGCTCGCCGCCACGGGAAGTCTCCTCGGCGCCTTCGGCGCGCTCGCCTACGCCGCGCTGATGATGTGGGGCTTGCGCACCTTCTGGGTCGGCGCGATGGGGACGCGCGAACTCGCGCTGCACGCATCGACGGTTTCGCTCGCCATCGGCTTCGCGGGCGGAGTCTGCGCCGCGCTCCTCTGCATCTGGTGGACGCTGCGCACGCTCGCGCGAGTACCGGCGCGCAGCCTCCTCGCCGGTTCGCTCGATTCAGTCGCGACGATGCGAACG
>JAVXVR010000035.1:0-10120 GCA_032230165.1 Acidobacteriota bacterium
TGAGATCGCGATTGTCGAAGGGATGGGGCGCTCCGTTTAGACGCGGCGCGTGTTAAAATCCGTGGGAAGGAACGGGGGATCAAGCCATGAGCGATGTTCAGGAAATCTACGCGCAGACCGTGCGACAGTTGCCGTTGCAAGACCGCCTGCGCCTGGCGGCTCTGATTCTCGACGAGATCACCACACCCGCAAACTTAACACTCAACGAAGCGCAGCGCCGCGACGCGCTGGCAAAGCTGCTGCGCCACGCCGGAGCCGCCCGCAGCGGCGACGCGCGCTCCGCCGACAATGAACAGGTTGACGCAGACCTCGCGCGCGAGTACGCAGCCACGCACGAGGGCGAAGGCTGATGCTGCTCGACACTTCCGGCTTGCTCTGCTTTTTCGACGCGAGCGATTGGCGACACGCCGAAGCCGTAGCTCTTTTTCAATCCGCCCGCGTATTGCTCACGCATGATTACGTACTTGCAGAGTTCGTGCCGCTCTCTCAGTCGCGCGGATTGAATCGGGAACAGACTTTGAGCTTTATCCGCGATCTGCTGGAAAGCCCTCTGGTCGAAGTCATCTGGACGGGTGCGGAGATGTACCGGCGCGCAATCGAACTGCTGGGACAGAGACTCGACAAAACCTATTCGCTCTGCGACGCCGTCAGCTTCCTGCTCATGCGCGACCGCCAAATCAGCGAAGCCCTCACCACCGACAGGCATTTCGCGCAGGAAGGCTTCACACGCCTCTTGCAGCCGTAGCCGACAGGCGCGCGCAGCCCCTTTCGCTCAGGCGCGGGCGCACCCGAGCGCGAGATTGACCGCCTCGTCTATCAACTCTATGAATTGACCGAAGATGAGATCGCGGTTGTCGAGGAGACGCGAAAGTGAACTATGAGTTGACCCAGCACGCCCGCGATGTCATGGAGGAGCGACGGATTGCGGCGGACTAGGTGGAACGCGCGTTGGACAGCCCCGCCCTCATTGAAACGAGTACGACCGATCCCGCGTTGGAAAGCCGGTTCGCTCAAATCCCGGAGTTCGGCAACCGCGTCTTGCGCGTCATCGTCAACACGCAGGTTGTTCCCGCGCGTGTCGTCAGCGTATATTTTGACCGGAGGATGAAAGGCAGGTTATGAAACTGAAAGTTGACAGTGAAGCCGACGCTCTCTATTTGCGTCTGGACGATTCACGGATCGTCGAATCTGAAGAAGTCGCCCCCGGCGTGATACTCGATTATGACGAGAATGAGCAGGTGGTAGGCATAGAGATTCTCGGCATTTCCAAGCGCGCGCCCAGTCTCAATCCACACGAATTGCAGTTCCACACCGTCTGAACCCTTACCACATCAGTTGCCCGTACCCTCGCAACACAAAAGCTCACAAATCGGCGTAAAACTCGCCATTTCCAGCGAAAAAGCCGACGTTTCCGCTGCGGAAGCCGTCATTTCCCGCGTAAAAGTTGATTTCTCACGGCGTAAAGGCGGCATTTCCGGCGTGCGAGACGCCATTTCCAGCGCGAAACTCTCCATTTCCACTGTGAAAGCTGTCGTTTCCGGCGCGAGAGCTGTCATTTCCAGCGTTGAAGTCACCATTTCCAGCGCGAGAGGCGTCATTTCCGGCGCGTGAGATCTCATCTCCGGCGTGCGAGTCGCCGCTTCCTGTGCGCGCGGGGCGTGCGGCGAGATGAAATTTCGGGGCGGGTAAAAAAAGTCTGTTGCGCGCGGCGGCGTTGTGTTTATAATCGCGCGCATCGAGCCAAGGGTCGGCGGTAATCCTCATACAACCATAACCCGCCCGGAGGATGCCTCACGCTTTCTTCGGCTTCACCCCTAGGAGATTCCCTATGAAAAGTTCAGAAACACGTCGTCTGGAGATGTTCATACGTGTGCGACAGTTCGGCGCGTCTCACGCGCAGTCGTTTCCCCCAAATACGCGCGGCGGCGAAGTGCTCGCCGAAGTTGACTCAGCCATCAACGAGTTGGAATCGCACGCCTCCGCGCAGGACTCAGGCAAGCGCGCCGCGAAGGAAGGCACGACCCTCACCGCCGTCGCACGCGCAGAGTTGCGCGAAGACCTCGAAGCCATCCGGCGCACCGCGCGCTCCATGTCTCAAGCGATGCCCGGTCTGACAGACAAATTCCGCGTGCCCGGTCACACGCGCGATCAGGAGTTGCTCGCCATCGCGCGCGCTTTCGCCGCCGATGCAGAGCCCGTCAAGGCTGAGTTGATACGCAGAGGCTTGCCCGCGAATTTCGTGGACGACCTCAACGCGGACATCGCGTCGTTCGCCGGATCGATTGATGTTAAGGCACGGCACACGGGCGCGCGCATCGCCGCCACCGCCGCCGTTGACACGGCAATCGAGCGCGGCACCAACGCCGTGCGCGAACTCGACGCCATCGTGCGCAACGTCTTTCGCAACGACGCCGCCACGCTCGCCGAGTGGACGAGCGCGAGCCACACGGAGCGCGCGCCGCGCACAGCGACACACACGCCAGACCCTGCGACAAACCCCTCGAACCCGCCGCACGCAGCTTGATGCACCCGTAGTGAAAAAGGGCGGGGTGTAAAGCTTTAACCACGGAGGGCACAGAGGAACGCGGAGGCGGAGACAGTTCTCCATTCTCCTCCGTGCGTCTTTTGTGTCCTCCGTGGTGAATCTCCGGTGTTGCAATGCAGTTCAAGGCGTTACCAGGAGAAACCGCCGTCGGGGAAGAACGTGCGGTAGGCGAGTGAGAGGAGCGCGAGCAGGATCGTCAGCCATGCCAGAGGAGATTTGTAATCCTTCGCGAGATAGATGAGGCGCGGCGGCAGGTAGAGAATCGAGAACGCGAGCGCCAGAGGGATGAGCGACGCAAGCACGTCGCCCAACCCCAGCCCCGCGCCAACCCCTGCGCTGACGAAGCGCGGGGCGATGAGCACGTTCATGACGAGCGTGATGACGACGATGGAGAAGTAGAGCAGCACATCCGCGAGCAGCTCCGTCGCCTGATACGTGCGTCGCGTCGAGGGCGGCACGTCCGCTCCGTCGCCCAAGCCAATCGCCACGAGCGCGGTCGGCAGCGGCAGGATGAAGATGATCAGCACGAACCTGACGAAGAATGCCTTGTAGGTATTCTCCGCCGCATTCTCTCCGAAGAGCGGCGACCAACCTTGCAGCCCCGTGCTCTGCCAACCCGAAAACAGAAGCGTCAGGAAGATGAAGAAATGGAACAGGAGCAGTGCGAGGACGACACCGACGAGAAACTTATTCGCGTGCGGCGAAGCGGTCGGCGCGCTCTCGCGTCGCCGTCTCGCACGCCGAGTCGCGCCTTTCGTTTCCGCCTCCGCAGGGGTCGCGCCTTCGATGGCAACGTCCGCTTGCCGTGGCAGAAGCTTCAGATATGCGCCGATCGCATGCGCCGCAAAGACCGAGAGAAAGAGCCAGCCGACCGTGGAGCTAACGACGCCGCCCACCACCTTGCCCGGCGCGAGAAATCCCTGCCCGCCCGCGCGTAAGATTCGCGCAAGCGGCGCGAGCAGAAACAGGTTTGCCGCGACGACCGTGAGGTCTAACGCGATGCCGCGCCACACGGAGGCGCGAGACGCACGCGCAAATTTCACGGCGGGCGGCGACGCCGCCGCGTGCATCCGCGCTTCCGCCTGTGGCGGCGCGGCGGCGAACCGGGCTGCTCGCCGCTTCCACTTGTGACGCTTCTTCACGCTCGCGAATAGGGACAGAGAATCAGTTTGCGAGGCGCTGAAATTAACACAGAGTTGAGGTCGAGTTAAACGAACGACGTGCATCCGCCCCGCACACGCACTCAGAAAGGCTCGCCGTCGCGCGTGGTTGCGCGACGGCGAGCCATTTTCGGTTTCGCCGGTCACATGCTCCGGCGCTTAAATGCGCGTCTCCTACTTCTTGCTGAAGACCGCCTGCACCTGCGTGTCCTTGTTGATCGTCAGGTCGCAGGTCGCAGACGTGCCCGTGCACGCGCCCGCCCAGTTCGAGAAGCGGAAGCCCACGGCGGGCGTGGCTGAGAAGGAGACGGTCGTGCCCGCCGTCACGGTCTGGGCGCACGCGCCGCCCGCGCCGCACGTCACAGAGCCTTTGCCCGAAGTGCTCACCGAGAGCTTCACAGAGGGCGCGAAGGTCGCCGTCACGGTCTGCGCGTCGTTCAACGTCACGGTGCAAGGACTTTGCGCACCCGTGCACGCGCCGCCCCAACCGACGAAGACGCTGCCTGAGCCAGCGCTCGCTGTGAGCGTGACGGTTGCGCCCGCGTTATAGAAGGATGCGCACTTCGTGCCGCAACTGATGAGCCTGTCCGTCGAAGCGACCGTGCCGTTGCCCGTCTTCGCGACGGTGACTGAGGGAACGTTGACGTTCGCCGCAGCCATCTGCGCGCCGACGAAGTCGCCGACCTCCGTGTCAGCCGGGGCGTTGCACAAGACATCGGCGCACACCACCTGATGCGTCAAGGGATCGTATGCGCCCGTGTACGCGTAAATCTCGTAGCGGCGCACGACCGCGCGCGTCGTGGCGCTCAAGCCGCCCTGATTCTGCCGACGGCGGCGCGTCCCGTTCGAGTTGCTGGCAGGCTCAGCCTGAACGATCTCCCACGCCACCTCTGCGTGCGCGGCGTCCTGCGGGACGATGGCGTTGTCGCTCACCAGCTCGTCCAGATTAACTTCACGCTGAAGCTCCGTCTTGAAGACTTTGACCCACTGCGCGTCGCCGTAGAGTTCGGGCGCTTCCGCCGGCTCCGGCGCTTCGATGACGGCTGCGAGCACGGGCGCGGCGGCGACCTGCGCGGGGGGTTGTATGTAATAGACGGGCACGGGAATGGCGACGGGCGGATCGAAGGCGACGAGCGTGCCCGGCGCTTGCGCGTCTTCGATGAGCCAGCGATAGGTGGTCTTCGTGGCAGACTTGTATAACGACAAGCCGAAGTGCTCGCAGCCGCTCGTCGCATATCCCGCGCCGTTCCACGAGTAGCACGTCCCTGCGAAGGGCGTGCCCGCGGCGTGCGCCACTGTCGTCTGCGCGAACGCCTGCGCGGCAGCGTCGTAGGCGCTCGACCAGCGGACGCGGACGCCCGTGGCGGAAGGCGTGATCTGCGGGCTGCCGTAGCGCTGGACGTTGAAGGTGGAGTAAACGTCCGCCGGTTGCAAGCCTTCGAGTTCGATCTCGAAGCCGTGCGCCTCGTGCTCCGTGTGATTGATCACGTCGAAGTTCGAGAGCGAACCTGAGACGGTGGCGCTCTGCGCGCGCGCGCCGGTCGGCGCAAGCGCGAGAAGGATTAAAGCGAGCGCGGCGACGAACAGCGTCTGGCGCGGCGCGGAGAGAGTTGCGGGGGAACAGAACGAGTGCATGGACATATCCTCCTTGGGGTTTTCGAAGAGCGACGCTCTTCGCGGGTAGAGTTTCGCGAGAATGGAACGGCACATCCCCTCCCTGAGAAACCGAAAACCTGAGCTGCCGACAGACACACGAAGTCTCTTGCTCGCCATGTGCGCGAGCCGTTTAAGCTCTGCGTGCGGACGCACGCCGAAGCAGCGTTTGTGCGCGAAAGAGAGTCGGACGAAAACTTCGAGCGGTGCGTGCGCGGGAGACCCGCGTGCACAGCCCGCGACTCCTGACAAGATCGATCCGGGGCAGGCGGCGCGTCTGCTTCGTCAGGAGTTGCAGCGTCGCTGTTCTCTTATGACAAGAGTTGTGCCACGCGCGCCGCAAGGCTCTTCGTCGCGTGTAAGTGGGGCGAGTGATGAAGTTTTACACGCGCGGCGGGCTGGCGGCGTGTGTCTTCACGTGAAGCCCCGGAGAGGATACTCGCTTCGCGGCGCGGGCGACGGCGAGTGGGCTTACCGCACGACGGCACGCACCCGACACACGCGTTTCACTTGTGATTTCTAAATGAGGCGCGAGCTTTTTGCGTGAGGTGCGAAGCAAGTGTCACTGCGCAACTTCTTCGCAGTGTAGAAAACTACGACCTGAAGCGCGTGCGCGCGCACCACAGTAGCAACACGACGAGTGAGACGGCGCTCGTGATGCGCCCCGCCGTCTCCGCCGCGCCCGGCAGGAGTCGCAAAGTTAGCGTGTGCGCGCCCGCAGGCACGGCGACGCTCAAGAGCCCTTCCGTCTGCGCGACTTCGAGCGCGTGCGGCGCGCCGTCGAGTCGCGCCGCCCAGCCTTCGTAGTAGAACTGCGCGACGGTGAGACGCGCGCCGCCCTGTGTCTCGACTCTCAGATCGATCTCACGCGGTCGCCAATGCTCAAACGTCGCCGCGCCGTCGCCTTCCGTGAAAGCGACGCAGCCCTCAGCCGTCACCACTTCCGCATCGTGGCAGAGTTTTCGTGCGATTGTCTCGACCGCTTCGTCGGAGTTCGACGCGGCGCGCGCGGGCTTGTACTCCGGAGCGTCCCTGCCAAGCCGCCAGAGTCTCTGTTCCGACTGGCTGATTGGCACACCCTGCGCCACGCTCGCATGCTCGTAGTCGCGCCGCATGCTGTCCGTCGCGATGCCGATCCACGCCGCGACGATGAGCGCGGCGAAGACGTAGAGTCGCAGATTCGCCTTCGCCCGACTCAGGCGCGACGCGGCGTGCGCCCTTTGAAGCGCGTCCGCGCCGACGGCGACGATGCCTGCGACCGCCAGACAGAGGTTGAAGCCGAAGCGCCAGGGGAACTGAACCTTCTGCACGACCTTCAAAATGCGCCATACGGGATCGCTCGCGAACGTCATCATCAGGACGCTCGCCGCAGCCGCCATGACCCAGAAGACTATCTCGCGCCGCGCACGCTTTGAGGCACGCTCGTATGCGGCGAAGACGGCGCAACTGATGAGGCACAGGCTTGTGAGCGCGCCCCACAGCGCCTGCCCGTAGAGGTCGCGCACGTTCGCGCGCGTGAACGTCACCCAACGCTCGAAGTAGTTGAAGGCGTGCATGTCCGCGAAGGTGACGCGGTCTTGATTGAAGAGCGCGGGCAGCAGATAGACCGCCGCGAGTCCCGCGCCGAGCGTCATGGCAGCGAGCGTCCACACGGTCGCACGTTTGCGCTCGCCGCGCTCAGCCGTCGAGTAGGCGTAGAAGATCGGAAGCGGAGAGAAGATCAACGTCGCGGGCAGGTGCGACGAGGCGAGCAGCGCGTAGCTGATGCTGAGTCCGGCGAAGCTCGCGCGTCGAGGTCGCTGCGTGATCGTCGCGGTGAAGCGGAGCACGAGCGGAGCCCAGACGAACGCCCACAGCTCCGTGTAAGCCTCGCGGTTGTAGAGATCGACGACGACGTGATACGGCGCGAGCACGTACAACCCAGCGCCGAGCGCAGCCGCCCACGCGCCGGAAATTTTCCGCAGCCACAGGTAAGCCGTAAGCCCCGATGCCGTGAGCGCGAGCGCGCAGAAGATGCCGAGATGACGCAAGCCGTTCGTGTCCGTGGGCAGCAGCGGCTGCAATAGGCTCGCGATGTGAAAAGGGACGGGCGCGTAGAAGAAGAAGGTGGGACTGCCGAGACCTGCGTTCATCCCCAGGAGCCAGCGCGGGTAGGGGTTGCCCGCCCAGAACTGCCCGGCGAAGCGCGTGTACCACGAGGCGTGATAGACCGAGTCGCCGACCGCCGGGAGTCCGTAGAGCCACGCCGGGAAACTCAGCAACAGTCCGGCGCACGCGACGACAAGCGGCGGCGCGAGAGTTTTGAAGCGTGGAGAAATTTTCATACAGGGGCGGCGCGCGAGGTCGGTGCGGAAAGACTGACGCGCGTCGAGGCGCGCCGTCTGTGCGACGCGCCCCGCCTTTTTTTAGAGATCACATTCGCGCGCGTGCCGCGCTTAGTGGTTGCTGTTCGCGGGAGAGCGACCCGCGTTCTTGTTGACGCCCGTCGGCTCTATGTTCGAGTTGCCCGCGACCGTCGCGTTGCGGTTGTCTTCGCCCGTGCCGCCGATCCCCGCGTTGTGCGGTCCCGCGCCTTCCTGCGCGCCCGGCGCGGCGTTCGTGTTGGCGGTCGTCGTGTTCGAGTTCGCCGTCGCGTTCGTCACGGTCGTCTCCCTCACGCCGCACGCGCCGAAGAGCGCGCACGCACAGACGAGCACGACCGACAAGATAATGTTTCTTCGCATCTGATCTCCTCCGGGTTCGATTTGGTAGAAAGGCTTTCCTTACGCGCTCCGCTCGCCGACGCGCGCTAGCCTCACATGACTTACGACGCAGGCGCGGCGTCGTCGTCGCGTCGCGAAGCTAAAACGTCGCGGCTCTCGATGATCTGTGCGCCCGCCGCGCGCATCTCCTCGACGGCGCGCGCCGAGTCGCCCGCCGTGACCTCGACGCCGCGGCAGGCGTTGGCGACGACTGACGTTTGGAAGCCGAGTCGCAGCGCATCGAGCGCGGTGAACTTCACGCAATAGTCCGTGGCGAGCCCGCAGACGAACACATCTGTCACGCCCTGCGCGCGCAGGTACTCGCCCAAGCCCGTCGAGCGGCGGTGCTCGTTGTCGAAGAAGCCGCTGTAGGAATCAACCGCAGGGTCTGTGCCCTTCAAGAAAACGTGCGCGAGGCGCGACGTGTCGAGCGCAGGGACGAACTCCGCGCCCTCCGTCCCCTGCACGCAGTGTGGGGGCCAGAGCGTGGCGAAGCTCGAATGACCGGGCGGGTGCCAGTCTTTGGTCGCGACGACGAGGCTGAAATGCTTTTGCAGCTCGTTCACCACGGGCACGATCTTGTCGCCGTCCGCGACGGCGAGCGAGCCGCCCGGACAGAAATCGTTCTGAATGTCCACGAGGATCAGCGCGTCCATCACAACGCCCCCGCTTCAACGCACGCGTTCGACGCTCCCGTGTTAAGCGTCTCGCCTTTGTCCGCTTCGAGCACGCAGATGTGCTGACCGACACTGATGCGCCCCGTGCGCAGGACGCGCGCGTAGAGGCGCGAGACGCCGGGGCGCAGTTTTTGCGAGATGCGCTTGAACTCGCCTTCGCGGAACGAGCCGCGAATCGTCGGGCACGGGTTCGCGTAGCGGCTAATCTCTATGACTACTTCGTCGCCAATACTGAGGCGCGCGCCGGGCGAAAGTTTCGACCAGTCTAACCCCGCGACCGTCACGTTCTCGCCCGCCGTGCCCGGAGAGATCGGATGACCTTCGGCGCGCAGCTCTTCGATCAGCTCTAACGAATAGAGGCTTAGAGCGCGCTCCGTCCCGCCGTGGATGAAAGGCTTCGCCTGCCTGTCGCCGACAATACACGTCGGCGTCAACTCCGCCTCCGGCACTGGCAGCTTCGGCACGCCGCCCCCTGAACAGTTGAGCTGATAAACATATCCCGTCATGGCAGCCGTAATTTTTTGCGCGCCGCCGCGCGCAGGCACAGTCATCTGTGCTCGTCGCGCCTCGTCGGCGTCTCGTCGTCGCCGATTAAATGGTTCGACTTGTCCTTCGGCAACTGCGCGCCCTTCTGCCCCGTCTTCCTCTCAGCTACGGCGTTGCGCCGCGCTGACGCTTGCCCGTCTTTGCGCGCGCCGTCCTTCTTCTGCCTCTTCTTCTCCGACATCGCTCCCTCCTCCGGTTCATCTGTTTCACTTCAAGCCGCAGCCACCTGATGAAAAGAAGGCGCGCCGCAAAGCGACTTTAACGAGCGCGCCGACGTAGCCGTCGAACATTCTATTTCACCCACGTTCTTGCTGCTGAAGACGTATGCTACTACCGACGCCGCGCGATGCAAAGCGCGCCGCGCCGCGTGTCGCTTGGCAAGCGGCACGCTGTCGAGTTATAGATTAAACGCTCCGAACTTACCGTTAACGCAGAGACCGAAGCGCATGGCTGACGACTTGAGCGACACGGAGATCGCCCGCAGCATCTGCCGCCTGCTCGAAGAGCACGGCGACGCGGCGCTCGACGGCGCGCCCACCGAGACGGTCGCCTATCGTTGGCTCGCGCACGGCTTCACGGACACAGACGAGATCGCGGAGTGGCTCGCCGCGCGCTGCTTCCAGCCCGACCGCGCGCACGAACTAGAACGCGCGGGGCTCACACCCGAACAAGCCGCGCGCCGCACCAGTGCCGGGAGCGGCGATTACGAAGACACTATCGCCTACAAGATCGCGCAGGGCGATCTCTCTCTGGAAGAAGCGCGGCGCATCATCACGAGCGATTTTTGGAATAACTAAC
>JAVXVR010000076.1:0-3976 GCA_032230165.1 Acidobacteriota bacterium
AAGTTGAGTTTCACCGTGGGCAGCGCGGCAGGAGACGGCGACGGATTGCTCTGCGTCTGCGGATTCTGAGGTTGAGGGGCGGGCTGCTGCGCGGTCAATCTAAGCGGCGCGAGCGTGAGGCAGAGCACGAGCACTGAAAGTAGCGCCATCGTGGTTTGCTTTCGTCTGGTCATAGTCGTTGTCACTCTCGTCGGTTGTCGTTCGTGGGGTTGACGACGCGCGGGCGCGTGCCTGAGGGCGCGATGGTTCTGCCGTTGTGGTATTCGGGTCCGCAGTAGCGGCGCGGCTCTGTGCCGATGACGAAAGTTTTAGATCGGATGACGGGGCACGACGGCACGGCGATGAGTCCGGTCGTCGGATCGATGTCGAGCGTGATCGTGCCCATGAGACGGGTCGTGCCGTCCGCTTGCGTCTCGCCGCGACCTTCAAGGCGCGGAGCGTTGCGAGCGCCGCGCGGCGGCGTCGGCGTCGCATCGGGCAGCGGTAGATCGCCGCCGCGCGGCGTGGCGAGCGGCGCGGGCGCGTAAGTCGGATTATCTTCCGCGCCGGGCGGTATCTCATCGGTCGGAGTTTCGTCGGGCGGCGCGGTGCTCTCGATGGTGGGCGCGGTGCCGCTGACGAAAAGCTCCATGCGTTTGCTCGCATCGTCGGCGGTGGCTAAGAGACCCGTGCGCGGATCAATCGCAGCCTCTTCCACGCCTGCGGGCGCTTGCCAGTCGCCCTGCCATTCGGGGTGCGCGCTAAGAGCGGCTTGCATGAAGTCAGACCAGATGGGCAGAGCCGACTGCGCGCCCGTCAGTCCGAGTTGCGAGCCGTCGTCGAAGCCGACCCAGACGGCGCAGACCAGATGCGGCGTGTAGCCCGCGAACCAGCCGTCGCGCGAGGTTCCGGTCTTGCCCGCGACGTTGAACTTGAATCCGCGCGCACGTAGCGGCGCGCCCGTGCCGCGATTGACCACGTCCTTCATGAAGGAAGTCATGATGTAGGCGATCTCAGGTCGCATCACGTCGTTCTTTTGCGAGGTGGGCGCGGCGATGGTTGCGCCCCTGCCGGTCGTGACGCGGTTGATGCCGACGGGCGCGGTGCGTGTGCCGAGCCGCGCGAAAGTGGTGTAGGCGGAGGCGACTTGCAAAGGCGTCGCCTCGTTCGTCCCCAGAGCCATCGCCGGGTATGCGCGCGGCGGCTTCGGCAATCCAGCGCGCGCGGCGAGCGTCATCACGCGACCCATCGTGATCTCCATCGCCACCTCAACCGTGATGACGTTCTTGCTGTGGACGAGCGCGTCGCGCAGAGTCATCGGCTGGTTCGTGTACTCGTCGGCGAAGTTGCCGGGCGAGTATTCCTGATTGTCGTAGGTGAAGGTCTTCGGCTCGTCCTGAAAAGTCGTCGCCGCCGTGATGACGCGCGGTACGGGGTCATAAGCCGTGTTCAAGGCTGTGGCATAGACGAACGGCTTGAAGACCGAGCCGGGCTGGCGCATCGCGTCGGTCGCGCGGTTGAGTTGCGACTTCTCATAATCGCGCCCGCCGATCATGGCGACCACTTCGCCCGTGTCCGCGTCCATCGCGACGAGCGCGGCTTGCAGCGTGCCGGGCGGAACTTTCCTGGCGTAGATTTTATCGAGCGTGGCAAGCTGCTTCGTCACGGCGGCGTAAGCCGCGCGCTGCAACTCCATGTCTATCGTCGTGTAGATGCGCAGGTGCTCGGCGGAGCGCGCGTCGGCGAGAATGTCCGCGAGCTGACCCTGCACGTAATCAACGAAGTAGGGCGCTTCCGAGTTATCCACACGACCGCGCGCGGGCGCGACTTTCAATTCAGTTGCCTTCGCTTCTTCAGCTTGTTGTTTGGTGATGACGCCCTCTTCCGCCATCGAATCCAACACCTGATTGCGGCGCGCGGTGGCGGTCTCAAGGTTGTGATAGGGGTTATAGCGATTCGGTGAGCGGATGATGCCTGCGAGGAAGGCAGATTCGGGGAGCGTGAGCGCCGTCACGTCCTTGTTGAAATAGACGCGCGCCGCCTCGCCGAAGCCGTTGACGGAGAAGCCGGAATGCTGACCGAGATAGACCTGATTGCAGTAGAGCGCGAAAATGTCCTGCTTCGAAAGTCGCGTCTCAAGGATGACGGACATGTACGCCTCTGCGAACTTGCGACGCATACTGTATTCCGGCGAGAGCAGGAGATTTTTGACGAGTTGCTGCGTGATTGACGATCCGCCCTGACGCGAGAGACGCGAGTTCGGGTCGAGTTCGTAGCGTCGGACGAAGGCGCGCAGGATGCCGCGCACGTTGATGCCGTAGTGCTGGAAGAAGGTGCGATCCTCCGTCACGGTCACGGCGTCCACGAGTGACTTCGGCACGTCGCCAAAGCCGATGATGCGCCGACGCTCGCGCTGACTCCCGGCGACGAAGCTCAGTTGTTCCGGCTCGACGAGCGCGGTCTGCAACTTCGCGTTCGTGTCGGCGTCCGCGATCGATGTGATGCCCTTGCCCGTCTTCGCGAACGCGACGCGCACGTGCGGGAAGATGCGCTTGTCGTCAACGATTGCCGTCTGACCGGGAACGATCTCGACCGTCGTTCCAGCTATTGAGTAGCGGCTGCGCGCGTCGTCAGCCTGCTGCGCCTTCTCGACGTAGTCGGCGCGTTTGAGGCGTGAGACCAGATCATCCATCGAAAGACCTGCGCCCACGCGCAGAGCCTTCGGCGCGGTGTAAATCCCGGCGGAGCGCGTGTAGATTTCGCCGCTGATCAGTTTATCGACGCGCTGCGAGAAGACGTGGTAGTAGTAGCCGAGGACGGCGAGCGTGAAGACGGTGAAGCCGACGAGCAGGATGACGACGGGCGGGCGGAAGATGCGCCGCCGCCAGCGGCGGAAGAAACCCTCGTCTGGCTCGACGTACTTGACGACGCGCGGCGCGCGCCCCTTCGCGACCGGCGGGACGTTTCTTTGCGGGGGATGACGTACAGCCATAAAAGACCGTGACAAGTAAACAGTGACAAGTGACAAGCAAGACAAGCGAAAGGTTTTGCTTGTCACTTGTCACTTGTCACTTGCCGTTAACTTTAATCCGTCAAGGTTGAACTGTCCACCACTGTTTGACCCACGCGCCGCTTTTCGTTACCGTGGCGCACTGTTAAGACGCGCCGGGCGAGGCGCACGTTTCCAGATGAATTCGATCTCCCCGGCAGGCATGAGCCGACGAGCGCGCAAGAGAATCCTCTTCGCTCTCTCGATGCTCTGTGTGCTGCTCGCCTCGGGGACGCTCGGCTTCCACCTGCTCGAAGGCTGGACGCTGCTCGACAGCCTCTATGTGACGGTGACGACCATCGCCACGGTCGGCTACGGCGACTTCCACCCGACGACGAGCGCGAGCCGACTCTTCGCCACCGTCTTCATGCTGCTCAGCATCGGCACGGTCGGTCTGCTCTTCTCGACAGTCATACAGGGCGTGGTGCAGTCGGAAGTGCTCGCCACCTTTGGCGAGCGGCGGCGACATCGAGTGATGAAGAAGCTCAGCGATCACCTGATCATCTGCGGCGCGGGACGCGTCGGCTCGCGCATCATCCGCGAGCTGGAGCGAACTGCTTCGCCCTTCGTCGCCATCGAGCACAACCCGCAGCAGGTCATGTCTCTGCGCGAGCGCGGCGCGCACGTCATCGTCGCCGACGCCACGCTCGAAGAGACCTTGCGCGACGCCGGGGTCGAACGCGCACGCGCCCTCGCCGCCTGCCTGCCCGACGACGCCGATAACGTCTATGTCGTGCTCACGGCGCGTGGCATCAACCCGAACCTGCATATCGTCGCGCGCGCCGTCGAAGAGCAGGCGGAGCCGAAGCTTTTGCGCGCGGGCGCGAACCGTGTGATCGCGCCGACGATCATCGGCAGCCAGCGCATGGTGCAAGCTCTTTTGCGCCCCGCCGTCCACGACTTCATTGACTCGGTGACGACCGAAGGTCTCGATCTCAATTTCGATCA
>JAVXVR010000102.1:0-6496 GCA_032230165.1 Acidobacteriota bacterium
CCCGCGAACAACACCGCGTCCGACAGCGACACGATCAACTTCAACGCCAACCTCGGCATCACGAAGACCGACGGGCTCGCGAGCGTCAACCCCGGCGCGACCGTCACCTACACCATCGTCGCGAGCAACGCCGGACCCGACACGGCGACCGGCGCGACCATCACGGACACCGTGCCCGCCTCACTGTCAGGCGTCACGTGGACGTGCGGCACGCTCGTCGGCGGCGCGACCTGCGGCGCAGCCAGTGGCAGCGGCAACGCGATCAGCACGACGGCGAACCTGCCGAGCGGCGGCTCTGTCACCTACACGGTCACGGGCACGCTCGCGTCGAACGCCACCGGCACGCTCTCGAACACCGCGCAGGTCGCCGCGCCTTCCGGCACAACCGACCCGACTGCGGGCAACAACAGCGCGACCGACACCGACACGATCAACCTCGTCGCTGATCCGTCGATCACGAAGACCCACGTCGGTAACTTCACGCGCGGCACGACGGGCTCTTACACCATCACCGTCAGCAACTCCGGCACGGGTCCAACCAGCGGCACCGTCACCGTCACAGACACGCTTCCCGCCGGTCTCACGCCGCAGCCGTTCACCAACCCTGTGAATGGCTGGACGTGCGGCATCGCCGGGCAGGTGGTCACCTGCACGCGCTCGAACGTGCTCAACGCGGGCTCAAGCTACCCGACGATCCCGGTCAATGTCAGTGTCCTGCAAACGGCGGCGAACAGCGTAACCAACTCCGCGACCGTGTCGGGCGGCGGCGGCAACATCTCCACGGCGAACGACACCGCAAACGACGCGACGACCGTCGTCTCCAGCGCAGACCTGAGTCTGACGAAGACCGCCGACAACTCGACGCCGACGATCAATCAGAACGTGACCTTCACCCTCACGCTCGCGAACGCCGGACCCTCGAACGCTTCGGGCGTGACGGTCACTGACGCGCTCCCCGCAGGTCTCTCCTTCGTCTCGGCGACGCCGAGCGCGGGCACGTCGTACAACAGCGGGACGGGCGTGTGGACTATCGGCGCGGTCTCAAGCGGCGCGAACGCGACCTTGCAGATCGTCGCCAAGGTGACGGCTTCGGGAACGATCACGAACACGGCGCAGGTGACGGCGGCGACCGAGCCCGATCCCGACTCGACGCCGAACAACAACAACGCGGGCGAGGACGATCAGGCGAGCGCGGCTCTGACGGTCGCCGCGCCGCCCGTCATCACGCTCTGCAAGACCTTCCCCGGTCAGACTTGTGTGCCCCCGCCATCGCTCCCGGCGCAACAGCCCGGCGCGGACATCACCTACGTCATCATCTTCACGAATTCGGGCGGCTCTCCGGCGCAGGGTCTTACCATCACCGACGCCCTCCCCACCAACACCGATTTCAAGGTCGGCTCGATGATCGCCAACCTCGGCACGACCGGACTCAGCGTCACTCTCTACTACTCATATGACGGCACGACTTTCACAAACTTGATCCTGCCCACATCGGGCGGCGGCGGCGCGCCTGCGGGCTACGACCGCACCGTCAAGGCAGTCCGCTGGGTCTTCACCGGCAACCTCTCGCAGAATTCAACCTTTAACACGGGCGACGTGCGCTTCACGGCACGCATTCAATAACGCCCGCGTGACTTGCGCGTGCGGTGCGTGACGGCTCACGCAGGAGTCGCGTCTCCGTCATGAGCTAGACGCGCGGCGCGAAACGCTCTAACATCACCGTATCTCCTTTTTTACCCCGCTGCCGGTTCCCCACTTTTCTGAAGCTGGGGGTGTGAGCCATGATGAAGGTACTAATCGTTGAAGATTTCGACGACACGCGCGAGCTGTTGCGGCTGATTGTGCGGGCGAAAGGCTGCGACACGGCGGAGGCGGTGAACGGGCAGGAGGCGGTCGAGGCAGCCGCGCGCGAGTTGCCCGATCTCATTCTGATGGACTTGAACCTGCCAGTGCTCGACGGCTGGGAGGCGACGCGACGCATCCTCCTGCAAAAGGAGACGAGCCATATCCCCGTCGTCGCCATCTCCGCGCAGTGCAACGACGGCTGGAAGGCGCGCGCCCTCGCCGCAGGTGCGCGCGAGTGTCTGGAGAAGCCCATCAACTTCGCCGCGATGGACAGTCTGCTCAAGCGCTACCCGGCGCACGGCTAACGGGCGCAAGTCGGCATCGCCTGTCTCTCTCTCGCTGTGTGTGGTGAAAAAGCGAAATTTCTAGCCGGGGGGCCAGGTGAGTTCCCTTCCGCCGAGGACGTGGACGTGCAGGTGGAAGATAGACTGCCCCGCGCCCGCGCCCGTGTTGATGACGACGCGGTAGCCGCCCTCCGAGAGTCCGTGATCGTTGGCGACGCGCGCGGCGACGCGCAAGAGGTGTCCGAGCAGCGCCTCGTCCTTGCGCCCGATGTCGTCGAGCGAGTCCACGTGCTCCTTCGGGATGACGAGGAGGTGCGTGGGGGCTTGCGGGTTGGTGTCGCGGATGGCGAGCACCGCCCCGTCCTGATGAACCACGTCGGCGGGCAGCGTGCCCTCCACGATGCGGCAGAAGATGCAATCTTGTTCAGCCATATTTTTCTTATTCTATCTCAATCTCACTATTTCATCATTAAAACAGACGTATTAATCCGAGCTGGCATCAATTCTACCCCGACAACTTATAGCACGCCGACTTCCGTAGGCGGCGGCAGTTGCGACGTAACGGAATCGCGCACGCGCTCGATCTCCGCGCCGACCGCGCGCAGCTTCGCCTCGATCTTCTCGTAGCCGCGGTCTATGTGATAGACGCGCTCGATGACGGTCTCACCCACGGCGACCAACCCGGCGAGGACGAGGCTGGCGGAGGCGCGCAGGTCTGACGCCTGCACGCGCGCGCCCGTAAGTTTGGTCGCGCCCGTGACCGTCGCCGTGTTGCCGCTGATCGAGATGTCCGCGCCCATGCGCTGCATCTCGGAGGCGTGCATGAAGCGGTTCTCGAAGATCGTCTCGGTGATGCGCGACACGCCTTTGGCTTGCGTCATCAGAGCCATGTACTGCGCCTGCATGTCTGTGGGAAAGCGCGGGTGCGGCTCGGTCATAACGTCGCGCCCTTGCAACCCCGTAGCGCAGCAACGCACGTGCAACGTGCTCTGGTTGACCTCCTCGATCTCAACACCCGCCTCGCGCAGCTTCGAGATGACAATTGCAGAGTGTTCGGGGCGACAACTCGTCAGCTCAAGCTCACCGTTCGTAATGGCGGCAGCGCAGAGGAATGTGCCCGTCTCGATGCGGTCGGGGATGATCGTATGCTCCGCCGCGCCGAGCGCCTCGATACCTTCAATCGTGATGGTCGGCGAGCCCGCGCTGCGCACGCGCGCGCCCATGCGGTTAAGAAGTTCAGCGAGGTCTGCGATTTCGGGTTCGCGCGCGGCGTTGTTGATGACCGTGCGCCCCTCGGCGAGCGTCGCCGCCATCATCACGTTCTCCGTGCCTGTCACCGTCACCTTGTCGAAGTTGACTTCGCCACCTTGCAGTCGCCCGCGCTGCGGCGCGCGCGCGACGATGTAGCCAGCCTCCAGACTGACCTGCGCGCCGAGGTGCTTCAACGCTTCGAGGTGCAGATCAATCGGGCGCGAGCCGATAGCGCAGCCGCCCGGCAGGGAAACCTTCGCCTTGCCGAAGCGCGCGAGCAAGGGTCCAAGCGCGAGGACAGAGGCGCGCATCGTCTTGACGAGATCGTAGGGTGCTTCAAAAATCTCGATGTTCGACGCCGTGATCTTGTGCGTGCGCAGCTCCGGCGTCAAAACGTGCGCGCCCAAATCTTCCAACAGACGCCGCTGCGTGATGATGTCGCGCACGTATGGGACGTTGTGCAGCGTGACGCTCTCGGCGGTGAGGAGCGCCGCCGCCATGCACGGCAGCGCGGAGTTCTTCGCGCCGCTAATTGAGACGCGACCGCTCAACGCGCGACCGCCCTTGATGCGAAATTTGTCCATTTTGGCGCGAGGATTCTAGCACGCCGCGCCAGAGGCGAGTAAGTTCGCAAGCCCCGTCCGTAGCGGTATATTTGTAGCCCAAGGCGTCTGCCATGGGCGCGGCACGTGAAGAAATCGACAAGCAGCCACAGAAGGACACAGAAATATCACAGAGGAAAATAGCTGAAGGGAGAGATAAAAACCTCATCCCCATTTACTCGTTAGATTGCTCTCTGTGCCCTCTATGGCTTCATCACGAATTCTTTAACCGTTGAGCCGCAACGCGACCGTGCGCGGGATGCCCTGTAGGTCGCGGTGTATGTCGAGCACAGTCCAGACGCGGCTCTCGATCATTTGCGCCACAGCCTCGTGCTGGTTGAAGCCGATCTCGAAGACGAGATACCCGCGCGGGTTGAGGAAGCGCGGCGCGTCCGCGATCAGGCGGCGGATGACGCGGAGCCCGTCGCCGCCGGGCGTGAGCGCGACGCGCGGCTCGTGTTCGCGCACCTCGCGCTGCAAGCCTGCGAGATCGGCTTCGGCGACGTAGGGCGGGTTCGACGCGATGAGATCGAAGCGGCACGTCGCCGGATTGAGCGCGTCGAAGCAGTCGGAGGCGACGAGCGCGAGTCGTTCACTGACAGAGTGGCGCGCGGCGTTGCGCGCGGCAACAACAAGCGCATCCGGCGAGATATCAACCGCGACGGCGCGCGCGTCCACGCGCTCGTGGAGGATGGCGACGGGGATGCAGCCCGATCCCGTGCCCACGTCGCAAAGAAGTGGCGCGCGCGCATCACGCAAGACGTCGAGCGCGGTCTCGACGAGCAACTCCGTTTCGGGGCGCGGGATGAGCACGGCGGGCGAGACCTCGAACTCGAGCCCGAAGAACTCCTGATGCCCCGTGATGTACTGCGAGGGTTCGCCCACCGCGCGCCGACGCACGCGATCACGAAAGAGCGAAAACTGATCGGGCGTGAGCGTGTCGTCTGAGTGTGCGATGAGGAAGGCTTGATCGCGTGCGATTGTCGAGGCGAGCAGCAGCGCGGCGTCGCGTCGCGCTTCGGGTGCGCCCGCCTCGCGCAAGGCAGCGGCGGCTTCGGCGAGCGCGCCCGCGATGGTGGTGGTCGTGGCGTCAGTCGTCGTATCGTACGGGCTGTCGGGTTGTTGGCTCATTGCGTCTCGCGGCGTTATAATACCCGCACCCCGAGCAGACGAAAAATTTTTGTGCTATGGCGCGCGCACGCGTCTTCGTGTTCTCTTCAACGCGGCGCGTGTAAGGGAGGGAGTCAATGAAGCGAGAGTTTCACATCAAGGGCATGCACTGCGAGTCGTGCGCGGTGGAGATCAGGGAGCAGTTGGAGTTGACCGCAGGGGTGCACAAGGCGGACGTGACCTTCAACGGCAAGACCGCCAACGTAGATTTCGACGAGAACGTGGTGCAGGAAAAGACGCTCGTCAAAAAGATTCAAGACTTGGGTTATCAGGCGACCGTCGCCGACGAGCCGCAGAGCGAGGCGCGCGGCGCGTAAAAAACGAAACGGGGGAGGTTCTTAGATGGCAGAGACGAACAATCCTTTGGACTCACAGGGCACGACCGAAGAGCAGGGGCGCGCGATCTTGCGCCGACTGCGCGACGAAGGTTTCGACGCAGACGATCAGAAGCTGGCGGTCGCGCTTGGTCGCCCTCTCGAAGAGGTGCAGGCTTGGACGACGGGCGACGCGCCCGTCGATGACGATCTCATCATGAAGGCGCGCGGGATAGCACAGGAGCGCGGCATCAGCGTGGAGTGACAAGTAACAAGTGACAAGTGACGAGCAAGACCGGTCGCTTTACTGGTCTTGCTCGTCACTTGTCACTTGTCACTGGAATCTCTTCCGCATTGGCTGTTTCTTCCCGGTACAAGCAAACGAGCTTCGGTTCCTCCCGTAGCGCGTACACCGTGAACCCCCTGTCCGCAAGGATCGGGGGTTCGGTCGTTAAGGGAGGTGGTTTAACAAGGTTTGCCGCGAGGCGTTGGGAGACTTCGGATGAGCGCACTGATGAAGAGCCTGTTGCTGTTCACGCTGAACCTGCTCGACGCGCAGTTGACGATTCTATGGGTGCGCGCAGGAGTCGCGACCGAGGGCAACGGCTTGATGGCGCGCGTGCTCGCGGCAGGCGACGCACCTTTCTTCCTCACAAAGCTCGCTGTCGGCGCAACGGTGGCTTACGTGCTCTACCGCTTCTCTTCGCTCGCGGTCGCGCGACGTGGGACGCGGCTCGTGCTCGGCATCTACCTTGGACTCATGCTCGTCCACGCGGCGACGGGACTTTCGGCGCTCCATCTGTTCAACCCGGATTCAGTCGTCGCCTACGTCGCGCGACTGCCCGAAACGCTGCTCTTGATCCTCTCTTAAACTCCACGAACCGCTTAGAGTTCCAGTTTTATAACCCAAACCTTCACACGCACTTCTGCGTATCTCAACCTGTAACCACCTGCGCGTTCTTTGCGTCTGAATATGTAGGGGCGACGCTCGCGCCGCGCGCGTTGCACAACCGCAAGGCGCGCGCGGCGC